>NZ_BBQF01000003.1:300000-543741 GCF_000813345.1 Sulfurospirillum arsenophilum NBRC 109478
TAGTAACTTCTCTAGCACTGTGGATTTCGTCATTCATAACAACCACAACACCTTTTCCTACTGTCTCTTTGCTTGTAACAACGTTAACGGCATTTAAAAGGTTCATAGGACCATCAGCACTCATAGATGTACCTGAACGCATAGCACCTACTAAAACAACAGGTTTTTTGCTTTTAACAGTTAAGTCTAAGAAGTAAGCAGTCTCTTCCATGGTGTCTGTACCATGAGTAATGACAACACCATCGATGTCTGATTGTGCTAGGAGTTCGTTGACTCTTTTAGCCAATTTCAACCATACTTTGTTGTTCATCTCTTGAGAACCAATGCTAGAGATTTGCTCACCTTTAACCGTTGCAATGTCATTGATTGCTGGAACGGCTGCAAGAAGTTTATCGACCGTAACGGCACCTGCTGAGTAAGAACTCTTAATCTCAGATGTGCCCGCACCTGCGATAGTACCACCAGTGGCTAAAATGGCAATAGTAGGCTTTGCCATCAAACAAGAAGAAGCACCAATCAGTGCCAACGCTACAATAGATTTGTTAAAAAAATTCATACAATACTCTCCTTATAAAAAAGTTGTTTGACATGTAAAACAAATCGGGTCTAAGAGACCCGAGCGAGAAAGCAAAATTATCTTATCTGCCTCAAAGAGGCAAGCTTTTCAAAGAAACATCGAGCATAGCTCTTGTTTTGTGCTGTAGTGGCTAACGTAGGCTTTGGAGCTTTACCCCAAAACCCGTTATCAAAAAAGACCTTGTAGGTCTTTTTTATAGGATCATACCACCGATAGCGAAAGCAAAAAGAACAGAAAGTGCAATGGCAATAACGCCAGGAATAACGAATGGGTGGTTAAAGACATATTTACCAATACGAGTTGAACCGGTATCGTCCATCTCAACGGCTGCAATCAATGTTGGGTATGTAGGAAGTACGAAAAGCGCACTTACCGCTGCAAACGAAGCGACAACAGTGAGTGGTGAAACACCAAGAAGTAAGGCACTTGGAATAAGCGCTTTAGCTGTTGCTGCTTGTGAATAAAGAAGTGTACTTGCACAGAAAAGTACAACAGCAAGTAACCATGGATAAACGTTAAGTAAATCACCTGCAAATGCTTTAATCTCTTTGATGTGATTTGCAACAAAAGTATCGCCCAACCATGCAACACCAAGAACACAAATACATGCACTCATACCTGATTTAAAGGTTGCAGAGTTAAGAACTTGCGCAGTCTCGATTTTTGTAAAGAAAGAGATAAATGTAGCAGCAGCAAACATGAAAAGCATGATGGCTTCATTTCTTGGAAGAACAGGATTTTTAATTACACCTACTTTATCACTAATCAGTGTTGCATAAATAACAACAGCAATAATAGAAATAAGGAAGATAGCAACGGAAAGTTTTGCACCTGGTTTGATTTCCAATTTAGCATTGCCTCTGGTTTTAATAAGCCCTTTAGCAAGTCTGTCTTGATAAATTTCATCATCTTTAAGATCTTTGCCCAAGAAGTTAGCTACCACAGCAGCACACATACATGCAAGGAAAGAAGAAGGAATAAGAATCGCTAGTAGCTCTAAATAACCAATACCTTGTTTCTCCATAACACCACTTAGAAAAACAACAGCAGCAGAAATAGGAGAAGCTGTAATAGCAACTTGTGAAGCAACAACCGCAATACTTAAAGGACGAGATGGGCGAATGCCTTGCTCTTTTGCCACTTCAGCAATAACAGGAAGTGTTGAAAATGCTGTATGACCCGTACCTGCAAAAAATGTCATAACATACGTTACGATAGGGGCAAGAATAGTGATTTGTTTAGGGTTTTTGCGCAAGATTTTCTCAGCGATACTGACCATATAGTCAAGTCCGCCAGCCACTTGCATAGCACCAATAGCTGCAATAACAGACATAATAATCAAAATAACATCGATAGGAATCGATCCTAATTTAAGCCCAAGACCAAGTGTTAAAACTAAAACACCCAATCCTCCCGCATATCCGATACCAATACTACCCAGTCTTGCACCAAAAAAGATGGCGGCAAGAACGACGATAACTTCTAACCATAACATGGAAACTCCTTTTAATATATCTTCATTAACTTCTTTCATCGCTTTATCAAAGCGATCAAAGCAATCAAAGCAATCAAAGCAATCAAAGCAATCAAAGCAATCAAAGCAATCAAAGCAATCAGGTGCCACAAGAAAGTAGTAGTGGTGTGAAAGGAAGTTGTCAGCCTTCCTTGTGGCACTGAAAAACTATTTTTTAGAGTTCGAGAAGAACCCTTAACGTAGGTTTCAAAGCTTTAAAAACTACGTTAACACACGGGCTTTTCACAGAGAAAAACCCGCATGACTCGGTACGTTTACTTTTTATCGTAAGTACGAGGCTTAATCATGTTTTCTGGTTTGATGATGTCATCAAGCTCAGCTTTAGCTAAAAGACCACGAGCTAGAACGATGTCATACACAGAACCACCAGTTTCTAGTGCTTCTTTTGCAACTGAAGTTGAGTTCTCATAACCAATAAATGGATTAAGAGCAGTGACAAGTCCAATGCTGTTAAGCACAAGTGCTTTACATCTCTCAGGATTTGCAGTGATACCATCGACACATGTCGTTGCCAAAGCCTCAAAAGCATTTTTCATCATGTTAACAGAGTTGAAAAGGTTAAAAGCGATAACAGGCTCAAATACATTAAGTTGTAATTGACCACCCTCACATGCCATAGTAACCGCAACGTCTGTACCGATAACTTGGAAACATACTTGGTTAACAACCTCAGGCATAACTGGGTTAACTTTACCTGGCATAATTGAACTACCTGGTTGCATTGCTGGAAGATTGATTTCGCCAAAACCTGTTCTTGGACCTGAGCTTAATAAACGAAGGTCATTACAAATTTTTGACATTTTGGTTGCTACACGTTTAAGAACACCAGAGATTTGTACATAAGCACCTGTATCTTGAGTTGCCTCAACAAGATCACCTGCTGTTACAAAAGGACGACCAGTAACTTCTTGAAGTTTTGCTTCGACTGTTTTTGAGTAGTCAGGATGTGCGTTGATACCTGTACCAATCGCTGTTGCACCAAGGTTCATCTCACGCATCAATTGTTGTGCTTCGATAACACGTTGAATGTCTTCACCGATCATAACAGCATACGTTCTGAATTCTTGTTCAAGTGTCATAGGCACAGCATCTTGAAGTTGAGTTCTACCCATTTTGATAATATCTTTAAACTCAAGTGCTTTTTTAGCAAATGAATTTTTGATAATGCTCATAGAAACGGTAAGCTCGCCTAGTTTTTCAAAAAGCGCTACACGAAGTGCTGTTGGGTAAGCATCGTTTGTAGATTGTGAAAGGTTAACATCGTTATTTGGGTGAAGGAATTTGTATTCACCTTTTTTGTGACCCATTTTTTCAAGTCCGATGTTAGCGATAACTTCGTTCGCATTCATGTTCGTTGATGTACCAGCTCCGCCTTGGAACATGTCGACAACAAATTGATCATGGTATTGACCACCAATGATCTCGTCACATGCTTCACAGATAACATTTTTTTTGTTTTCAGCTAAAAGGCCAAGTTCATAGTTTGCTAAAGCAGCCGCTTTTTTAACTTTTGCTAGGGAAGTAATAAACGTTGGGAATTTTGCAAGTGTAATTCCAGTAATGTGGAAGTTTTCAGCCGCACGTGCTGTTTGAACGCCATAATAACATTCGTTAGATATTTCTTTATCACCGATTAGATCGTGTTCCATTCTAGTTGACATTTTGTCTCCTTAAGATTTAAAGGTGATGGAAGTTTAAACCTCTAAAGAGACTTGAAAATGACTTTTTGAAAAAGAATTTAAAAAAAGATTGAAATATTTGAATTAATTTGAAGATATAACTTTTAAGTGATACAAAGCGTTACATGTAAAGAGGGCGAAGCGCCCTCAAACTTAAATTTTATTAAACTTACTTTTTTCAGAAAGCCCGAAATTATGGGGTTGGATCATATTTTCTGGCTTAATGATCTCATCGAGTTGTTCTTTATCCAGTAATCCTTTGGCTAAAACGATGTCATAGACTGATCCACCACTCTCTAACGCTTCTTTGGCAACAATGGTTGAGTTTTCATAACCAAGATAAGGATTAAGAGCCGTAACGAGACCAATACTGTTTAACACCAAGGCTTTACATCGCTCTTTGTTTGCCGTGATGCCATCGACACAAGTATATGCCAGTGCTTCAAAGGCATTTTTCATCATATTAATGGAATTAAAAAGATTGTAGGCGATGAGGGGTTCAAAGACATTGAGTTGCAGTTGTCCTGCTTCGCATGCCATAGTAACCGCAATGTCGGTTCCTATGACTTGAAAACAGACTTGATTGACCACTTCGGGGATGACGGGATTGACTTTTCCCGGCATGATGGAGCTTCCTGGTTGCATGGCTGGAAGATTGATCTCTCCAAAGCCAGTTCTAGGACCAGAGCTAAGAAGGCGGAGATCGTTGCAGATTTTTGACATTTTGGTAGCTACTCGTTTAAGAACGCCTGAAATTTGTACATAAGCTCCAGTATCTTGCGTCGCTTCGATAAGATCGCCTGCAGTGATGAAAGGACGACCCGTCACCTCTTGCAGTTTGGCTTCTACGGTCTTAGCATAATCAGGATGCGCGTTAATGCCTGTTCCTATGGCCGTAGCTCCCATATTGATCTCGCGCACCAACTGTCTTGCTTCGTGTACTCTTTGTATGTCCTCACCGATCATCACCGCATAAGTGCGAAACTCTTGCTCTAGCGTCATAGGGACTGCGTCTTGCAGTTGCGTCCTTCCCATCTTGATGACATCTTTAAACTCACTCGCTTTTTTGGCAAACGAGTTTTTGATGATCGCCATCGACTCGCCTAGTTCTCCCAGTTTTTCATAGAGCGCTACGCGAAGGGCGGTTGGGTATGCATCATTGGTGGATTGTGAAAGATTGACATCATTGTTGGGATGCAGGTACTTGTATTCACCTTTTTGGTGTCCTAAAATCTCTAAACCAATATTGGCGATGACTTCGTTGGCGTTCATATTGGTCGAAGTTCCAGCCCCTCCTTGGATCATATCCACTACAAACTGGTTGTGGAATTTCCCCGCAATGATGGCATCACATGCCTCAACAATGGCATTTTTCTTGTTCTCTGCTAAAAGTTCTAACTCAAAATTCGCCAAAGCGGCTGCTTTTTTAACTTTAGCAATGGATTCAAGAAAGGTAGGAAAACTTCCAAGCGTTACACCTGTGATGTGAAAATTCTCTACAGCACGCGCCGTTTGAACACCATAATAACACTCGTTGGAGATCTCTTTATCGCCGATTAGATCATGTTCGATTCTGGTTGACACGTATTTTCTCCTTGAGGTAAATCTCATTTTATGGATACATTATAGCACCAAGGGATTGCAAAATATTTACATGTAAAGATTACTTTTTAAACTATAACTCCATTTGAGCCGTAAATTTTTAAACGACGATACAATGGCGAAATGGAAGACGTTATTGTGAAATAAATTCGTAATAATTTCAGTTTTAGAGAGCATTAATGTTCTGCTTAAGGGTTCTTGTACAATAATATTGATAGAATTATTAGGTTTTTAATTTAATTAAAGTTAAAAAGCTGCAACCATATCGTTAAAAATTAACTCAAATTATAAACCAAGGAAGAAGTGATTCACGCCCATGAAACGTATTAAAGTCCTTAAAGCGTATTTTATTATCTGGCTCTTCATTCTCTATGTTGTGTACACCAACGCTGAACTGCTTGGCATTTTCTTCATGGCAACGGTGATTTTTAGTACCGCAATTGTTGGTCTCTTAGCCGTTGGAACACTCTATCAATTTGTCAGTGGCTTCGATATTACGATGCTAGGTGGAACTTTTGGTGCCCTTGCCTATAAAAAAACGGGGTATGAATTTTACATTAAAAGTATAGACTCACTTTTACCTGCAAACATCGCGCATATGCTCAAGATGCGTAAAAGTCAGCAAAAAATGCTCTTTACACAAGAAGAGTCACGCAATATTATCGAATGGCTTGACCTTAAATTTCGTAAACAAAAATCGTATATAAACTTTTTTATTAACACGGCGATGCTGATAGGCTTGCTTGGAACCTTCGTAGGTTTGGTTGAAGCCATCGATAATATGGGTCAGATCATTTTAGGACTCAATGGCGATATTGACATTAAGCAGATCATGCAAGATTTTTCTGGACCACTCTCTGGTATGGCGATTGGTTTTGGTGCGTCGTTGTTTGGTGTTGTCTGTGCGGTTATTTTGGGTATCAATGGTTATATCTTATTTCGCTCACAAGATACGCTGATTAGCGGCGTTGAGGATTGGCTCAAAGACAGGATTATCGATATTGCACCTGACGTGCTTGGTCGAAGCACAGCCTCTATGGCTACTGATCTTCCAGAGCAACGCAAAAGCTTTATGGATATTTTTCTTGAACAGATGAATAACTTTACGAGTGAAATTTCTAAACTGACCAAATCCAATGAGAATTTTCATGCTATGGCGCAGACATTAACGTCAATGAAAACACTTATGGATGCACAACATCTGACATTTCAGAAAATTGCAGGTTCTCAAGACACTTCAATAGAAAAATTTGATGCGTTCTTTGAATATGCTAAAAAAGCAGATGAAACAAAAGGCATACAACTCCATGAAAATAAAGTGCTTATGCAAACACAATTGGAAGAACATACACAGCTTCTTACACAAAGTGCCAATACCCTTTTAGCGCTCAATAATGGCATTGTCAATGTCAATAACAAAATGGAGCTTCACCATCAAACATCAGAAAAAATCGTAGCGCTTAATGAGCAACAACTCATTCAAGAAGCAACGATACACCAAGAGACGCTTAAAACCGTAGATCAGCTATCTTCAAATGTTAACAATGGCGTCGAACGTGTTGTTCGTGTCTTAAACCAACATGAAAATAAACTCAATAATGTGATAGAAAATTTAAGCACAGCTTCTCAGACGCTTTTAGAGATGTACCGACAATTAGACACGAGTGGTCAAGTGTTACTTAGGATTGCTTCTGCGCAAACAAACCATTTTGATGAAACACTCAAAGCGTATGGTGTGATGCAAGAGCAGATGAAACACTTAGATGCAACACTCAATCTCGAAATCACAACACTGGAAGCACTAAGTGCGCAAAGTGCACACGAGCACACCATTGTTATTGAACACCAAAACAGAACACACACGGTTTTTGAGACGATCGCTTCTACGGTAGAAACAACCAAACAGACATTAGCGGCTGTTTTAGATGTTCAAGAGATCTTTAAAGCCGAATCCAAAGAGGCAGCGCATGAATCACTGCAAGCCGTTGTGGAAGTTCAAAGAGCTTTAGTTCTCAATAAAGAGTCGTTAGAATCGCTTCTCGTGATACATGAAAATTTCCATACGCGTTATTTTAATGCACAGTATGAAACCAAAAATACCTTGCAACAGATCAGCCAGAGTGTTGTTGCTGAGAATCAAATTAGCACAGAACTTTTAAAAACATCAACGCTTATCAACCAAACGCAAGAGATGAACGCTGAGCAAGAGAAAGAACTTTTGGGTGCGTTAAGTGCTGAATTAGCACGTATAGAAGCGTTGAGTCAATCAGGTATGGAGCAGAGAAAAGAGTTTGAAGAGGCCTATTTTAAACACAGTGATGAGAAACAGACCTACGTGGTTGAAGAGCTCAGCCAGAAGATGGAACAGACACAGCAACATCTTGAAATCATGGCACAATCGTTGAAAAATATAGAGGAAGTGATTGCTCGTCTTGATAAACACAATACGCTTCATGGTGGTGGCGTTGCCGATGAGATCAAGGGCTTCTTTAGTTCGCTCTTTCATAAAAATTCACAGAATTAAGGATAACGTATGGCTGCTGGAACTGATCAAGGAGATATGAATCCCTTTATCTCTTATGTTGATCTCTTTTCATCTGTTATTCTTGTTTTACTGCTTTTTATGCTGATTATGTTTGTTAACGTGGGTTATTACATGCAGTTTAACTCTAAAAGTTCTGCAGCAGCGGCTCCAGCAGAAGTTGCAACCCCTCAAGCCAAAGGTGCTGAAGCTTCTAAAGTGGTGTTTGTCACGTCTAAAAATCCTAGCAAAGAGGCAACCAGTCAAAGCAGCAGTGATGTGGGCGAGAAAACACTGACAAAAGCGGTTGATAAACCAACACCGGTTGATTATAAAGAGTCAGATCTTATGATTATTTTCAAAAATAATGACTACTTTGTCAATAAAAACGTTCTTTCTCAACTCGTTAAAACAATGGAAAAAATACTGAAAACAAAACCCAATGCTCTGTTTGTTATCAGTGTAGGGGATTCTAAAAAATTGATCAGCTCAACGCAAGCAAAGCAGATATCATTAGGACGGGTTTTGAGTTTTAAAAACAGCCTTGAAGCTGTACCCGAATTAAAAAATAAAATTCAAATTAACTACAAACAGACAGAAACAATTCATCATGAATTTGGTTATCTTAAGATAGATGTAAAGTAAGGAATGCGAGTGCACTTTAAGTTTTTGAATACTTTTTTTACCGTGATTTTAGGATGTGGTCTATTTTTATCTTCTCTGTGTGCAGTTGAAAGTGAAGCGGACAGTATCGCAAAACTCAATGCGTTTTTAGCACAAAAAGACGCTGAACCCATCAATACCAATAATGCCACACTCAAACAAGCCGTTATAACAGCGGTTAAATCAAATTATCGTATTAAACAAGCGCAAGAGCGTATCTATCAAGCAGAGCACTCAACGAAAGAAGCCTATGCCGACTTTTTACCAAAGGTAGATGTTTCCACAACCGGAACTTCAAAAGATAGCAGTGGTTTTGATACCCAAAAGTATGGACAAGCCAGAGGCGATCTTTCAGCTTCATACAATCTTTACTCTTCAGGTATGCACAGTGAAACTGTAGAGCGAACCTACATTACGAAGAAAGAGCAAGAAGAGCGATTACGTGGTACGTTAGAAGAAGAGATCAATAAAGTCATTGATGCTTATTTTAGTGTCGCGTACGGAAGGTTAGCGGTTGAAGTCAACACGAGCAACTACGATAAACTCTTAAGAATTCTCGATATTGTGAAAACGAAAAGAGAACTAGGTGCTGCAACTGCGGGAGATGAAAATTCTATTTTGGCGAGTGTTTCCAATGCCAAAACAGCACTCATTAACACCGAGTCTTCATTCAACAACGCGAAAGATTATTATGAGTTTTTAACCAGCTCAAAAGTGGAAGATCTCAACCCGTATGAGATGAGTTTTGAAACGAAACTTTCAACGTTTGATGAACTTTTTGATGATATCAAAAAACGCAATACGGATCTCAATATTTTAGAGACACAAATTCAAGGTAAACAAAAAGATGTGGTCATCAATAATGCAACCGATGGTCTCAAAATAGATTTGTCGATGACAAATTCGAAGCGCTATAAAGACGATAGACTTCCAACAACAAGTCCATCTGAAGGCAAAAATCGTGATTTTATTGCAGAGTTGACCTTTAGTTATAATCTCTACGATGGTGGTCGTACCGAAGCAAAAGCAGCAAAATTGATGAGTGAAGCTTCTGCTTTAATTTATAATCTTGAATATACCAAACAAGACACCAAATGGAATTCGCAAAAGCTTTTTAATTCCGTTCAAACCAATTCAAAAACAATTGATACATTGAGTACAGAGATTGATGCGAGTAAAAAAATGGCTGAGGCGTATTGGGAAAAGTTTAGGCTCTCTAGCCAAGATTTAGTCACACTGCTCCAAGCTCAAAGACAAGTGAATAGTGCTGAGCTCGAAAAACTTCGTAGTGAAAAAGCGCGTATTGTGGATTATTTTTCCTTGCTTGCTAAACAAGGTAAATTAGTCGAATACTTTGGTTTTTAAAGCAGAAACTTCTCAAAATGAATAAAATGAAGAATCATGAATACTAACACAAACGCTTTCATTATTTCAGGCGATATTTTTTTAAAAGACGCAGAGCTTTCTTCTGCTATCATCTGTTATCGCAAAGCATTGGCATATCCGCTCGAAAAGCACATTGCCGTAAAAGTTCTCAATAATTTGGGCGTTGCTTACAAACGTCAAGGCTCTTTAGACGATGCCATTGCTATTTTTCAAAAAGGGATAGAAACCGACGCTTCCTATACGGCGTTTTACTCCAATTTATTTGCGGTCTATCGCTTGCAAAATCGGTACCAAGAGGCTTTAGATATTTTAATTAAAACCGTGAGTCTTCATCATCATCTTAATGATTATAGAGTGCTGATTGAATTTTTGACATTTCTCAAAAAACCTCAGGAGGCACTGAATATTGCCAATGAAGTTGTAAACCAATTTCCGAAAGAGTATGAAGCACATCTCTTGTTGGGGAATCTTTTAACCACGTTTAAAGTTTATGAAAAAGCTATTGAGCCTTATCGCAAGGCAATTGCCTTAGCACCCCAAAGAACACAAGCGTATAACAATATAGGGGTCGTGTATAAGGAACTTGGAAGGAACCAAGAGGCCTTAGTGGCGTATCAAAAAGCATTGGAACTAAATCCTAAAGATTCTGCTGCTTACAATAATTTGGGCAATTTACGCCGTAATATGGGCGATTTAAAAGGGGCACTTGAGCATTTAAAATACTCCATTGAGCTTAATCCTGATTATGCAGATGCGTATAGCAATGTTGGGGCTGTGTACAAAGAAGCGAAGGATTATGCGTCTGCCATTCCTTATTACCAAAAAGCGTTAAGTCTTAATCCTAAACACACCAATGCCAACTTTGATATGGCACTCATGGAACTTTCGTTTGGAAACTATGAAAAGGGGTGGAAGCAGTATGAGCATAGGCTCAACATGAGTGAATTGATTGCTAAAACCCATTCGTATAAAACGCCAATGTGGAGAGGTGAACCCCTTCAAGGAAAGAGATTACTTTTACAAAATGAGCAAGGCTTTGGGGATAATATTATGTTTATTCGCTATGCCCCTCTTTTTGAGCTCATGGGAGCGAAAGTTATAGTTCGAACACGACCTGAACTTGTCAATCTTTTTGCTTCTGTTCAAGGAGTTGAGGCTGTTTACAACGAAGAAGAAGCGATTCCTTTACATGATTATTATTTACCATTACTCTCAGCAGCTTTTTATTTTAAAACAACGATCGAGACGATTCCTAGGATATTTCCGTATTTACATGTAAAGCAACAACCCACAGAGTTTAGTCTTCATCCAAAAGATTTAAACGTTGGTCTTGTCTGGAGTTCAAGCCGTACCAATAAAGATTTTGCCAATAAATATACAGGTCTTTCAACGTATAAACCACTTTTAGATATCCCCCATATTGCGTGGTATTCGCTTCAAGTTGGGGAAGATGCTTTGGAAATAGAAAAAGAAGGTTTAGAAAATAAGATAGTCGATTTATCATCTTCCTTAATTGATTTTGCGGCTACTGCAAAGATCATTCAATCGCTTGATCTTGTTATTACCATGGATACAGCCGTAGCCCATTTGTGTGGAGCATTGCATAAAGAAGCATGGATATTAGTTCCAAAACCTGCCGATTGGCGATGGATGCAAGAAGGAGAAAAAACACCGTGGTATGAGAGTTTAATTTTATTCAGACAAGGTCTTCGCGATGATTGGGAACTCCCCATTAAAGCGATCAAAACACGATTAAAATCTTTTGCAAAAAAGCCCTAGAAATGGGCGCTAAAGCTGTATGAAGAGAGATTTTAGAAAGAGAATGTTATTATCATGTATTACAATATATTAAGCAAAAATTTAAATTTGGAAGTTACACATGGAGAGATGCAATGTTTAGTATGATACTCAAACTTCAAGCCTTCTTTGAAAGACTCAAAAAACGTAAAGCACTTTGGTTTACGACCATCACAGCACTCGCTTTGTTCGGTATTTTAAGTACACTGTATTACTTAAATTCAATGACGCATCGTACGACTAAAAATCTTTATGAAGCGACGAATACAAGTTACTTTAATGAGTTGGATTCAAAAATCGGTGATTCAATTTTTAATCTTGAAATCATAGGTAGCATGTTACTGGCAAATCCAGAGTTTATTGCTGCAATTAATTTGCAAAATAATACCACTGCCATGATGGAAAAACTCAATACACTTGATGCTAATTTAAAAGTGATTGCGAAAAATAGCGTTGTGATAGAACTTTACACGAAAAATTTTGTCAAAGTTGCTTCTTCGTCGACAACTCCCGTTATGACAACAGAAGCTTATGACTTGGAGAGTTTACAGAAAGTTGTAGCAACCAATCAACCTCAAAGTGGCATCGAATACCAAGATGGTCAAGTTTTTTTAAAAGCACTTTATCCAACCGCTAATGGTGTTTTAGAGATTAAACGCTCAGCTGATTTTTTATTTGATACCTACCAAACGAATGGAAAAATCTTTCAAATTCTCTTAGACAGAGATGTCTTAGATATGAAAAAACTCCAAGCTTTTAAACATCAAAAAGTTGGAAGAAACGAAGTCAGTGTACAAGCCAAAGCAGATGGCTCCTTTTTAAATAAAATCACTGAATTGGATTTTGACAAGATTATTGCAGATAAATATATTTTGAGTGATGATTATTTTGTTTTAGCCAAGCCACTGCTTAATGTGGATGGTAAAAAAGTAGGTGTTATTGTTGTGGGTGAGAGTATCATGAAAGAGAATGGGTTACCCAAAATGACGAAGAAAATTTCAACAGGACTCACAACAGCTGCACTTGGTTTGGTTGTTGCGTTATTGGTTTTGATGATCTGATGCGTTTAAGTATATTTTTTAAAGCATAGCGAGGAGGGATTGAGGTATGGCTGGTACACCTGAAGTTAATTACAGTAAGAGTACAACAACTCTCAAATCACCTCCTTCTGCTGGAGAAAATATCAATCTTTTTTTACGTCCTGGAGATGAGCTCTCTTTAGGTATTGATCTCTCAAAAGCCACCTTGCAAATTGTCGGTGGTGATGTTATCGCAACACTGCCTAATGGTGGGCAGATTACATTTGTTTCGTTAGGTATGATGGCATTTGAAGCGAATGCTCCTATTGTTAAATTACCAAGTGGTATGGTAATGCACGTTGAGCAGATTTTAAATAAAATTCAAGATATTGGTCAAGTACCTAAAGATTCTATTTTGGTTTCGGGTCCTGTATCTTTGCAAAGTGAGCAAGATCATTCTGCAAAGAATGAACAAAGTAAAAAAGATGAATCACCGGTTAATGATTATAACGCTTATTATGTAGACCCTCAACCGTTTATTAAACCTCAAGATAATACCAATGCAAAAGAGAGGAGTGGCAAATACCTTCAAGAAGCTGTGACAGAATACACCAGTAATAATCCTGCTGTCAGTGATAGTAATGAAAAAAATAAAGCTTCAGAAGAACAAAGTCAAAGTCAAACTAAAACGAAAGACAATATAGCGGATGTTTCTGCAGCACTTTCGTTTGATATCGGTTTTTATCAAATAAAAAGTTCAGACTCTTTATCTGGTGGAATTACAACCGTATTGGGTGGTACAGGAAGTACCCTTGGTAATGTGAGTAAAAGTGCCACTGCACAATTTCAAGCAGAAACACTTGATTATCGCAATGATGCTTATCCGACGGTTATTACTGCGGACAATTCTAATTTAGTCAATGCCACCTACCTTACCAAGCTTGTTCGATTGAGCGTTTCGCAACCCATAGGTTTTGCGATTAGTGATATCACCATTACGGGATTATCCAGTGCATTTCAAATTCTAAATGCAGATTTTTCATCCGCTAACACAACGGGCGGTGGTTGGAGCTTGAATGCTACCACTGGTTTTACGTCAACCGTGACAGATGGTGGCGAAACGATAGAGTTTTATATTCGTTATGAGCCAGGTTCTGCTAGCATGAGTCTCAATTTTGATTATTTGATGAAAGTTAATTTAACATCACAATTTGATATGGCAAATGTTCCTCTCGCAAAGCAAGCGGAAGTTGTTGTACCAGAGAAGACGTCCCTTACAAATTTTAAAGATATTGGTGTTGTTGTTAAGGATGTCAATAGCGAATCAGATTACACCTATACCGGGCAATATCCGAGCGGATTTGTGGTTGATACTACACCAAATGAAAATATCATTTATACCTCTAAATCAAACTCAACCGTCTATGGCGGACTCTCTAGCGATGCAATTTATGGCAATATTGGGAATGATACTCTTAATGGTGATAAAGGGAATGACACGCTGAGTGGTGGGGCTGGAGCAAATATTCTAAATGGTGGAGATGGCATAGATACCGTTAGTTATGAGACTATGACCAAATACAGCAATGATTTTTTATTTAACCATCTTGCCACGATTGATCCCTCAACGGGCTCTGTGTATGCTAATGACAATAAGGGGATTAGTGTTGATCTTCAAGCGGGGATTGCAACAGGAAAAACGGTCTATGATGCAACCAGTGATATTGCAACAGGTGAAGAGACACGTAGCATTAGCGATACGATCAGTGGTGTTGAATATGTTATAGGCTCCAAATACGATGATACACTTCGAGGGGATGCTGGTAATAATAAACTTGTTGGCGGAGAGGGAAATGACACCCTTGAAGGCAGAGATGGGGTTGATTGGTTAGATGGCGGATCTGGAAATGATTGGCTTATTGGGAGTACGAATGATTATATGATTGATGGTGGAGATAATACCGATACGATTGATTTCTCCAATAATTCGAACGGTATTATCATTACGCTCAATAATTCTGCTAATGGGACGCTTGGTAATATTAACAGTTCATCGGCGACAACCATTGTTAAAAATGTTGAAAATGTTGCAGGTACTCAATATAAAGATATTATCAATGGCGACAGTGCTGACAACCTTTTAATTGGTGGATACGATCATAGCGCACTCTCTGTAAGCGCAAATGATGATACGATCACTGGAGGAGCAGGAGCTGATACCATTGTTGGTGATGTCATGATTGATAGTGTTGTCGCGAGTGTCATTTATGCTGGCAGTGACATTCTCAGTGGTGGTGCTGCAAATGATACTATTTATGGAGATTCCGCTCCCATTTTAAGTAACACAGAAGTCGAAGTCTCTGCTGATCAAAGCGTAGAGTACATCCGCAATACCGATACCGATGCAACACTGGCAACGATTCATGGGGGCAATGATACCCTGCAAGGTGGGGTTGGCGATGATTATATCAATGGTGGTAGTGGATACGATACCGTTGATTTTAGTAGCTCTTCTTCGAAGGTGTATGTTAACTTGAATGATACCGTTGCTACGGGTGATGGCAATGATAAAATTGTGAATGTTGAAAATATTATTGGATCAAACTCAACTTTGGGTGATACCCTTATTGGAAATAATTTAGTCAATACCATTTCAGGCAGTAGTGGGGGCGATACACTTAGTGGCCTTGGTGGCAACGATACGCTAGATGGCAAAACAGGCAGTGATTGGGTGGATTACAGTTATGCGTCTAGTGTGAGCGTTAATTTAACCGATGGTACAGGTGTCGTTTCTGGCAGTGATAGTGATACGCTGATTTCGATTGAAAATGTGATTGGCTCAAGCGGTGCGGATGTACTTACAGGTGCACAAGGAAGTGTCAATACACTTTTAGGAAAAGATGGCAATGATCTGTTCTACGGTTATTTAGATGGTGATACACTGGATGGTGGTAGTGGTATTGATACTGTCGATTATGGCAATATCAGTAGTAAAGTGAATATTACACTTGGTGGAACCAACAGCGATAAACTCGTTGATATTGAAAATATTTATGCCTCTTCCAATAAAGATACACTGGTGGGAAGCAGTGATGTTAATATTCTTGATGGACGTGGTGATAACGACACTTTAAGCGGTTTGGCGGGAGATGACACCCTTCTTGGTGGCGATGGTAATGATACCCTTATTGGCGGTTCTGGAGCAGATGTCCTGAGTGGTGGAAATGGTCAGGATATGGCGGATTATTCAGCTTCAAATGCCATTACCGTTAATTTAACAACGAACAGTGTCAGCGATGGGCTGGGTGGAACAGATACGCTTAGTAGTATTGAGATCATCAAAGGTTCTCTCTTTCAAGATGTTATGACAGGCTCAAATGCTTCAGATACGTTTATTGGTATGGATGGTAATGACACGTTTTATGCAACAGGCGGCAATGATATTTATTATGGTGCTGATAGTGGTGTTGTAAGCGATAGTTATAAAGACAGGGTTGATTATTCGACGCTTGCAAGCATTAATAATATTGTTGCTGATCTTTCAACCAACAATGTGTATTTGCGTGATGCTTCCAATGCGACGCTTTCAACCGACACGCTGTACAGTATTGAAGAAGTGTATGGCACGATGGGCGATGACACACTCAAAGGTGGAGCTGGATCGTCAAATACGTTGTATGGAAATGATGGTAACGATACGTTAACGGGCAATTTGGATGGCGATTATCTTGATGGTGCGAGTGGTGTCAACATTGCAGACTATAGTGCTCGTACACAAAATCTTACCGTTGATCTTTCACTCTCTTCTAAAAATATTTACCTCTCAGGTGCGACACCATCAACCTCTAATTCAGATACGTTAGCAAATATCCAAAATATTAGCACAGGAAGTGGGGCTGATACTATTACGGGAAATAGTGCTGATAACACTCTTAAAGCAGGTAGTGGTAGTGATACTCTTTATGGTGGCATAGGAGCTGATCTTTTATACGGCGAAGCAGGCGATGATACATTTATCGGTGGTGCGGGAAATGACACTTTTTATGGTGGTATGAGCAGTGTACTTGATAGTGGTAATGATACGGCAGATTATACGACAGCACTTTTTAGCATTGATGCCAATCTTGCAACAGGTATTGTCACAGGAAATGCCGCAACAGAGGGCACTGATACCTTGTATGGGATTGAAAATATTGTAGGCTCAACTCTTGATGATACACTCAAAGGAAAAGTAGGTGTTGCCAATACGCTTAAAGGTGGCAGTGGCAATGATACCCTTTATGGCGGACTAGATGGTGACTACCTCGATGGTGGTACAGGTACAAACCGTGTTGATTACTCGGCAGAAACGAGCGATGTTTCAATTAACCTGACAACCAGCAAAGCCAATTATACAGCCACTCCTCTCGTTTATGATACGTTACTTACTCTACAAAACGCTACATCAGGCAGTGGTAATGATACCTTAGTTGGTAAAAGTGGCACGGTGAATATCCTTAAAGGTGGTTTGGGTAATGATACATTAACGGGTAACTTTGATGGCGATACGCTTGATGGTGAAGGTGGAATTGATACACTCTCTTACAGTAGTTTAGCAACCTCAACAACGGTTGATTTAAGTACAAAAACGATAGCTTCCACCAGTAATTTAAGCAATAAAGATTATTTTGATAACGTAGAATTGGTTCAAACAGGCTCGGGTGCCGATAACATTACATTAAGTGGAAGCAGTGACACTGGGGCTTTTACCATTGATGGTGGTAGTGGTATTGATACCATTGATTACAGTGCTATTTCTGAAAATATCACACTTACGATGGCTGGAGCATCTGATGCAACAGTGGTTGTAGGTACTGTTGATAGTAATGATGATGTGATTCGAAATATTGAAAATGTAAAAGGTTCTAAAGTCGCCGATACAATTACGGGCGATGCACTCATAAATATCATTTACGGCAATGAAGGCAATGATATTCTAAGTGGTGGGGCGAATAATGATACCCTTTACGGTGGTGCTGATAACGATACCTTGTATGGTGGCGTTGGTGTTGATTCTCTTTATGGTGAAGCAGGGGATGATACCATTGTCATTGCTGCAACAGATGTTGATGGAAGTTCTGATCGCTATGATGGTGGTACTGGTATCGATACGATAGACTATAGCATTTTAAGTGATAACCTGAACGTTACACTCAATGCAGCTGCTGCTGGGGCCGCAACAACGACCAGTGCCAACATTGGTGCTGACACGCTTTATAACATTGAAAATGTGATAGCAGGTAGTGGGAATGATACACTAAATGGGGATTCCCAAGCCAATATTTTGATAGGAAATGCAGGCAACGATACGCTCAAAGGTGGATCGGGTGCAGATACGCTTTATGGCGATGATAGTGCTAATACACTCAGTGGTAATGACCTTTTAGAAGGTGGCGATGGTGACGATACTCTTTATGCAGGTTTGGGTGATGATATCCTAAGAGGTGGTAGTGGCAACGATACTTTTTATGGAGGTACGGGCAACGATACACTGGATTATTCAACTGCGGGGGTTGCTATTACAGCGACATTAGGTAGTTCACTGATTACAGGTGAAGGTGCGGATGTTGTTGATTTGACGAGTATTGAGGTGCTTAAAGCTGGCAGTAGTGCTGATGTCATCACTATGGCAAACAGTGGTGTTTTATCAACCATTTATGCAGGTGCAGGCAATGATATTATTACTGGTGGAAGCCAAGTGGATACCATTTATGGCGAAGCAGGGGCTGATACGATAAGGGGTAATGCTGGAGCTGATATTATTGTTGGCGGGGATGGTGATGATCTCTTTTATGGAAATATTGATGGCGATGTAATTACGGGTGGCGAAAGTGGCGAAACCAGTGGTGATACAATAGATTTTTCGGATGTTTCTACCGCACTGGTCGTCGATATGGTTGCAGGAACTGTCAATACAACCGCTAGCACGTTTAGCGAAATCGAAAATATAACAGGTGGATTAGGTAACGATACCGTCTATGGTGATGCCAATGCCAATACACTCAAAGGTGGCTCAGGCGATGACACTATCTTTACTAGCGCAGGCGTGGATTACATTGATGGTGGCAGCGGAAATAATGATTGGATAGATTTTTCTGCGATTGCTGCAACCCCAATTAATATCAATTTATCAACTCAAAAAATTATTAATGATGGTTATGGCAATACGGAAACCATTGTCAATATTGAAAATATCAATGCAGGTAGTGGTAGCGACACACTCTATGGCGATGGAATGAATAATACCATTTACGGGAACCTCGGGGCTGATCAACTATCGGGTAATGATGGCAATGATGTTTTATATGGCGATAATGTAGGAAATACGCATACGACCACGGATGGGCACAATACGCTTGATGGTGGAGCAGGTTCTGATACGCTCTATGCAGGCGATAGTGGCGATACCCTCATCGGTGGCGCTGGTACTGATACACTTTATGGCGCGGCAGGAGCCGATACCCTTATGGGTGGCACGGGAGATGATACCTTAGATGGCGGTGCTGGAATTGATGTTGCGGATTATCGAAGTGCCTCTGCTAAAGTTGTGATTGCATCCGTATCGGCTAACGTAAATGATACGACTGATTTAACCACAGGAGTCTTAAGCGGTACAGAAGGGACAGATATCATTACCAATACGGTTGAGGTTATCTATGGTAGCTCTGGCTATGGTGATACGATGAGTGGTAATGCTAATGCCAATACGTTTTACGGTTGGGGTGGTAATGATACCATCAATGGAGGATTTGGAGACGATACCCTTTACGGTGGTGTTGGTGATGATACGATTGCTGGTAATGGTGGCAATGATTTTCTCGTTGGTGGTGATAGTGTTGGGATACTTGCTGGATGGGATACGGTTGATTACGCTTCAGATACAGCGGGTGTAACGGTCAATCTTACTGCAGGAACAGCAACAGGTACTTCTGCAGGTAATGATACCCTCAGTGGTTTTTCACGCGTTTTAGGTTCAGATTATGTCGATACCCTGACTGGTAATGTAGGTGCTGATGATTTACGTGGTGGTGGCGGTGATGACTGGTTTGTGATGACGGCTGGAAATGATACCATCTATGGCGGTACGACATTGCAGACTAACGGGGATACAGTAGATTTTATCAATGCTGTAACGGCTGGTATTATTGTGAATCTTACGACGAATAATGCCAGTGGAACTGATATTGGGACGGATGTTATCTATGAAGTTGAAAATGTCTCAGGTTCAAATTTTGCCGATACCATTACAGGTGATGCCAATGCCAATATATTAGTCGGGCGAGCTTTAAATGATACGATTTTAGCGGGCGCAGGTGCTGACATCATTTATGGTGATGATAACAGTGGTGCAGTCGTTGATGGTATCCAAACGGGTAATGACTCTTTATTCGGGCAAGATGGAAATGATACGATTTATGGAGGGCTTGGTAACGATAGCCTTTGGGGTGGCAATAATAATGATACTTTGTACGGTGGTAGCGGAAATGATTATTTAAACGGCGAAAGTGGTATCAATGTTTTAGATGGTGGCGCTGGCAATGATTACTTTGAACTCGCAGATGCAACGGCAACCAATACACTCACGGGTGGGTTGGGTACAGATACAGTTTCGTTTTACTACACAGGTTCTGCCGTTACGGTAAATTTGGGCACATTATCGTCTAATCAAGCAACAGGTGGCGCAGGAACAGTTAACTTCATTGATGCGATTGAAAATGTGTCGGGCAGTGGATATAACGATGTGATTACCGGCAATGCACTCGACAATGTTATCAATGGAAATGATGGCAACGATACACTTTATGGCGCTGGTGGCATAGATACTATTTATGGCGGGGCAGGTGCTGATAAACTTTATGGTGATAGCGCAGCGCCAACGCTTAGTGATGGTAGCAATACCCTTTATGGTGGCGATGGCAATGATACGCTTTACGGCAGCCTTGGGAATGATACACTTTATGGCGAAAATAACGATGATACTATAGTTGCTATGAGTAGTAATGATGGCAGTGATGTCATCGACGGAGGTCAAGGAACAGATACTGCTGATTATACGGCCGTTACCGCTAATATCAATGTGACATTAGCGGATGCTGCGGTTGCAACAGTGAGTGTTACAGGTGGCAATAATGACACGATTGTCAATGTCGAAAATTTCATCGGGGGTAGTGGCAACGATACGATTACGGGTAGCGCTAGTAATAACTATCTTAATGGCAGTGCAGGTGATGATACCCTAATGGGTGGTGCAGGCAATGATACTTTAACCGATTCTATTGGCAATAATACATTTGTGGGTGGCGCAGGTGATGATACCATCAATGGTACAAGTGCAACAAGTAGTTGGTTGGATTACTCACTTGATGGTATCATTGAGGGTGCTGTAACAAATCTTAATACAACCATTAACCAAGTCATTTCAACCAATAGAGGCAATGACATAATAACTGGGGTGAACAACATCACGGGTTCTGCTTATAATGATATTTTTTATGGTAACTCAAACGTCAATACGATTAATGGTGGAGCAGGGGATGATGCCATCGAGGGCTATGGTGGTAGTGATATTTTAGATGGTGGTTCCAACACGGTAGCAGGGGATACCGTGAGCTATTTTAATGAAAATAAAATTAGCGTGACCCTGAATGATTCTGGAACTTCCTCTGTTGGTGTGTGGAATGGAAGTAATTATACGACAGAAGTCGATACCATCAGCAACTTTGAAAATATCTCAGGTTCTAATAATGGAGCAGATATTATTTTAGGAAATGCCTCAAACAATACAATTTGGGGTAATGTAGGTAATGATTCACTGTTTGGTGGCGCGGGAAATGACTCAATCGATGGTGGCTCGGACAATGATACCATAGCAGGTGGTGTTGGTGTGGACATCCTCTCAGGTGGTTCTGGAAATGATGTCCTTCGTGGTGGAGGAACAGCTTATAACAACGGCAGTGCCGATGGTTTTGCTGATACACTTTATGGTAATAGTGGGGATGATGTTCTCTATGGCATACTTGATGGTGATACGCTTTATGGTGGCGATAATGCCACAACGTTCAATGGAACTGATACCCTTAATTACAGTGAATTAGGTGCTGGGAGTGCCGTTTATGTAGATATCAATGCCACGGCTGGATCGTCTTTTGCTCAATTAACAACGAATGCTGCGATCAAAGATACCATTTTTGGATTTAACAACGTAACTGGAAGTAATGGGGACGATACCATTGTAGGTAATGTCAACAATAACAGTCTAAGTGCAGGTTCTGGGAATGATGTGTTGTATATGAGCGCAATTGCTACGGTATCGTCAGTGTCCAATGCAGGTACTGATAATATCGATATGGGAACAGGCGATGATAATCTGTATATTTTTGCATCCGAACTTACAAGTTCAGACATCATCAATGGTAATGCAGGCAATGATACGATAACCTTTAGAGATGGTGGAACCATCAGTGATGTTACCAAATTTCAAAATGTATCCAATGTTGAGTTCGTTCAATTTGCAGATGTTGCCAATACCATTAGCCTCGATACAACGAAGCTAAATGATGTAAAACTGATTGGTGGCACAACAACAGATATCTTTAACTATGCCATAACCAATTTTGATAACCACGATAGCATCGATGGTGCGAGTGGAAATGATACCTTGTCCTTTACAACAGCAGGAACACTCACCGATTTAATGCTCAGTTCTATTTCCAATATGGAAAAAATACAACTTGCTAATGGAACCAATACAGTTACGGTTGACATAAGCAGTGTTGGTGGCGGAGTTGCAACGCTGTATGCAAATAGTGCTGGAGGTACCAATACCTATAACTATTCACTCTCAAATCTCACAAGTGTGGATAAAATTGTGGGTGGTGGTGTAAGTACGACAGATATGATCCAATTCTTAGATGCAGGAACCATTGCAGACGATACGAGATTTAGTGGTCTTAGTTTTATAGATCAAATCAAGCTTGCCAATGGCACAAATACCTTCAACATCGGCACGAATGAAGCTCAACTCAGTGGAGTGAGTATTCTCGGTAATAGTGGAATTGATACGTTTGTTTATACTTCAGCGGCATTAACCGATGGAACTGCGAATGCAAAATTGGCAGGATCTGGTGGCAATGATATTTTACAAATTACGGGTAGTACGAGTGTTGTCAATGCAAATCTATCAGGATTTACTGGCATTAATACCTTAAATTTAAACAGTTACACGGGCACTATTGCACTAGGCTCAAACGCTACGACTATGGGACTTACCACCATTGATGCGAGTAGCAATGCTGGAACATTGAGTATCGATGCTTCAGGTATGAGTTCTTCCGTTACAATAAATGCGACAAATGCTAATGGAAGTACCTATAAAGGTAGTGCTGCAGCAGGAGATATTTTAAATATCAACAATGCGTTAACCAGTCAAAATGCTTCGAGTATCACAGGTATTGAAACCATTAATGTCAATGCCAATACCACCTTTACAGGTGATATTACAGGCGTGACAAATCTAAGTGTAGCAGGCGCAAAAACACTTAATGTTGATGCCAGTGCACTAAGTAGTGATACGATGAATATCGCCAATTCTGGTACTTTAGTGATCAATAATACCAATAGCTCCGTACTCAGTGGACTTACCTTTACAGGTGCAGGTGCATTGCAAATTAATGGAACAGGCGGCAATGATAGTATTACCCTCAATTCCACACTGACTTCTTATACGGGTACGATCACGATAGATGGTGGTGCGGGTGATGATATTCTCGTAGGGAGTAGTAAAAACGATACTATTTTTGGTGGTGCCGGAGCTGATACACTAACGGGTGGCGCAGGAACCGATAGACTCGATGGTGGAGAAGATGGCGATGTGTATCGTTTTACAGCATTAGCAGATATTTCAGCAGACATCATTACCGATACTGGTAGTAGTGGAACCGATCTTATCTTTATGGATGCTAGTGGTAGTTTCTCACTTGCGGGCATTTCGGTCAGTGGTATGGAAGGCCTTAAATTTTATCAAGGCGCTGGAGCGCAGACCCTTACAATCTCAAAAGCACAAGCAGCTCTTTACTCTGATTTTATCGGTTATTCTGGTGCTACAGATACTGTAGCTGTGACGGGTGTAACGAGTAGTCTCGATATGGACAGTGGAAAAACGTATACCAATATTGCAAAAGTAAGCGTTGATGCAAGCAGTGCTTCTGCCGCCCTTACCCTTACGAGTGCATCAACCGTTTCCAATACTATTACGGGTGGCAGTGGCAACGATACAATTATAGCAGGAACACTTGCCGATACGCTAGCAGGTGGCAGCGGCAATGATACGTTCAAAATGGACAGTAACTATTTAACCTCTGCCGATACCATTTCGGATACGAGTGGCACAGATACGCTTGAAATCACCAATGCAGGAGCCATCATCACGGATGCTCAATTAACCAATGTAACGAATGTGGAGATTTTAAAATTAGCAGCAGGATCTTCGGTTACATTAGGAGCAGAGGCAAACAATAGTGGTAACGGTTTTACAACGGTTAATTTAAGCGCAGGCGGGACTAATACCGTTACCAATAGTGCCATCAATAATCTTACCGTTATCGGTGGTGCTGGCGCTGATACACTCAATGTCAGTGGTGGTGTCGCCATCAATGCTAGCAATCTCAGCAGTGTTGAAAATCTAAATATTACCAGTGGTACAAGTGCTATGAGTGGTACACTCAGCGTTGCAACGACAACGATCTCCTCCGGTGCTACACTAACAACAGCAACGCCTTCGACAGCGCTTTCTAGCAGTACGATCAATGTGAGTGGTACACTCAGTGCAACAAATGTTAATGGCACCGATATATCGCAAGTGACCTTAAACAGTGGTGGAACAGCAAGCTTTACACTTTCAACAGGCGGAACATTTGACGCTAGTGTTGCAGGATTTAGTAAAGATGCCAATGGACTGCTTAAAATTTATGGTAACACTGGCAATGAAACGATAACGATAGACAGTGCAAAATTTACCAATGCGGGTGATCTCATCAGTGATTCGACTGGAGCTAGTGAGACTGACACTTTGATTGTAACTGGTAGCAATGCAATAGACTTTACAAAAATCAGCGGTATGGAAATCATTGATTTGACAAATTACAATGGCACGACATTGACAACCAATGGTACAACGGGTGAGACGATCAAAATTGATTCTACCTATACTTCTATTAATACAGGTGGCGGAACGGATCAGCTTTACATTACTGCCAATAGTGTTGATTTAAGTGGTGCAACACTGAGCAATATTGAGAGTTATTATGTTGCAAGTGGGGCAACATTGACGCTTAAGGCCTCAGATGTTTCAGGCAAAGCCGTTAGCGGTGCTGGAAATATTGTGGTGATTCACAGTGCAGATTCGTCCTATGATCTCTCAAGTATTGCAACGAGTGGAACAAAAACGCTCGAGTTTAGTGCCACATCAACCTTTAGTGGTACATTAGGATCCGTATCGACGATTAGTGTGGACAATGGTATAACAGCAACAATGACAGCTTCTGCACTTAATGGTAAAACCGCGACACTTTCAGGAGCAGGCGCTCTTGATATAACTGCTGGCGCAACAGCCGCTGCCAATAATTTTGCAAACCTTACGAACAGTATTTCGGGAAATGTAACACTCAATGTGACAAGCGCATTAGACTTGACAGCAGCAACACTCGGCACTGCTCTGGATAAACTCAACACAAGTGCCTTAGTAACGCTAAGTGGTGCGCAAGCAAATGCCATTAGCCAATATTCAGGAGCGGGGAATATTACCGTTGAAGTTGGAACGGCATCCAGTGTTGATCTTTCGATTAAGACACTAGCAGGTTACAGTGGTGCTTTTACCTTTAATGATGGTACGGGTGTTCAAACATTGACAGGTACGATGAACAATGATATTTACAACGTCGATAATGCTTCTGTCAATATTTTCGCAAATTTTGGTAACGATACGATTAATATTTTATCGTCACTGGGTAGCAATTTATCGGGAGGCATTGATGGTGGTGGTGGAGCGGATGTACTGAATATTAATAAAAGTGGCTTAACGTTTAATGCCTCAAATATCACCGCTGTTGAAGTCATCAATATCAATCAATCAACAACATTTACAGGCTCACTCTCCGCTACAACAACAACGATTGCTTCGGGTGTAACGCTTAGTGCAGACGCTTCTGTTATTAGTGGTGAAACGATTAATGGTACGGGAATACTCAGCGTCACCAATCTTGATGCAACGCTGGGTGCTGACTTTTCTGCGGTTGCAGGAGCTACTACGCTTAATGTCGATTGGAGTGGAATAGGTACATACACAGGCAATTTAACCAATGTTGATGCCTTGAATATCTCAAGTGGTACAATGAGCGTCACGGATGATATTCTAGCGGGACATATGACCACAGGCACAGGCGCTTTGATTGTGGATGTGGATAGCAATCTAGCGTTTACATGGTCAAATATTGCGGCATCATTGAATGAAACCGTCAATTTTACGGGTGGAACAACCTACACCCAAGCGCTTACCAATGTCGATGCGATTACCTTGGCAAGTGGCGTGAGCGTTGATATCTCTGGTGCGACCATTGGTGCGACTACCACTTCGGTTGCAGGAGCAGGTGGCAGTGAATCCTTGACTCTTAACAGTAGCTTTTTACATGTAACCTCTAGTGTTGATTTAGGTGGTGCATTGGATACCTTGAGTGTGACTGGCAATACAACATTGACTGCAACCGATTTTGGAAAAATTCAAAACGTAGAAACACTTGACCTCAATAACTATACGGGTACGGCAGATTTAACCAGCACAAGTGGCATTACACAGCTCAATACGGGTTCAGGTGTGAACAGCACAACGATTGATTATGCAATGAATGTAACCGATAGTGGAGGGGCTGACACTCTCTATACGACTGCTAGTATGAATTTAAGTAGCAACACACTTTCAGGCATTGAAACGCTCAGTGTAGCAAGCGGAACGACAACAACGTTGGATTACGATGATCTTGGCACTGGTAAGATAACAACCCTTACAGGTAGCGGTAGCGTTTCTGTTAACGGTGCTACTTCTATGGATATTCACAGTGAGAATATAGCAGGGTTAGGTTCTGATAAATTGGGCATCACAGGTACAGCAGGAGCTGATAATTTGGTGCTTGATTTTAGCCAACTGGATAAAATACAGTTTAATGGTGGAAATGGAAGCGACACCGTAAGCCTTACAGGTTCTAATGCATCTGTTTTCAATGATTCAACGGCGTTTAGCAATATTGAGACATTAGATATCTCTTCTTTGGGATTAGATAGTGGAGGATTAACCATCAATGCTTCATCGCTCTATGCCTTTGATAGCAATACAACCAGTCTTAGTGATGCATTAACATTGGATGTAGCGAATGCTCAACTGGGAAATATCTCTCTAAGTAATATAGCGAGCGTGAATGGTGTAAGTGATGCTGATCATATTTGGTCGTTGGCTGCTGCGGGCGATTATACGATCACAACCACCAACAGTGAAACGCTTTATATGCATGTCGTTTAAAAGGTTGAATGTGAATAAGCAAACCAATTTACCTGATATTAAAAATAATAGTAAAAGCGATACGCTCTTACTGGCGTTTAAATACATTCTTGATTTTTACTATGGCAATGTCTCTTTTGAAACCATCCAAACTATTTTAGCGCACGATAAAAAGCAAACCAATGTGGATGATTTGCGCTATGGCTCTAAAGATTTTGGTCTTCAATTTGAAGAGATAGAGCTCTCTTCTGATATGGTTCATTCGCATCTTTTCCCATGCATTGTGATTGCTGAAAATGATGATGTTGGCATTGTCACCTCTTTTGAAGAAGGCATTGCAACACTGCTCGATCCCCTGACGCAACACCAAGAACATGTAGGCATTGAAGTGCTTCAAGAACGTTTCTGCACACTGCTCTCTTTTTACAAAGATGTCTCTTATAAAAATATTTTGACACATGAAACCAAAGACAAAGAGTGGTTTTGGAAGCATCTTTTGGATGCAAAAGCTGACATTATCCGCGTAGGTGTTTTAACGGTGTTTATCAATCTTTTTATTATTCTCATTCCTATGTATGCGATGAATGTCTATAACAGGGTTATCCCAAATTTTGCAACCGAAACACTGTTTGTTTTAACGATTGGTATAGCCTTTATTTTTATTTTCGATGCGATTTTTAAAATGGCTAGGGTGTACATTTTAGAAAGTATGGGTAAACGCATTGGTAGCATTTTAGAAGAAGAGATGCTTAAGCGCATTCTTCTCATTCAAAGTGGTCATGACCATTTGCTCGCGGGTTCCAAAGCCAATTTATTTCGAGAAATTGCTCAAATTCGTGATTTTTTTATGTCCAAAAGTATTGGTTTAGCGCTTGATTTACCTTTTGTTTTTTTAACGCTTTTGGTTATTTTTATTATTTCTCCTGCCATTGCAGCTGTTACATTTGCCTGCGGATTCATCATTGTTGGCATCAATCTCGCGTTTCAAATTACCATTTTTAGTTGGAGTAAAAAGCTTTTCAAAGATGGACAGATGAAGCACAACTACCTCTTTGAGACGATCAAAGGTATCGAGACGTTAAAGCTCACCAATGCTATTACACGAAGACTTTTTAAATGGCGTCAGCTGGTTAATTTTTACAATTTTATCAATCTCAAAATTCAGATGCACTCTAACATAGCGATGAACCTCTCCGCTGTTGTGATGCAAATGGCGACGGTATTGACTTTGGTTGTGGGTGTTTATGAAATTCAAGATAAAAACATGACCATAGGTGCGCTTGTGGCACTGGGTATTTTAGTCGGGCGCGCGATGGTGCCTATTGTCAATATCTCAACCATTTTGAGTAAATACAAAGAGTTCAAAGAGTCCTTAGAATCCATCAATAACTTTTGGCATCTGCCTTTAGAAACACAAAAATCAATCGAAATTGGCATTCAAACCTTGCAAGGTGACATCGAATTTAACAATGTGACCTACACCTATTCAGGTTCTAAAGCACCTTCTTTGATGGGTGCAACGTTTAAGATAAAAGCGGGTGAAAAAGTAGGGTTTATCGGTCGAACGGGTGCTGGTAAAAGTACCGTTCTAAGGCTTCTATCAGGGCTTGATACCGCACAATCAGGCACCATTCACATCGACGGTCATGAGATCAACACCATTCATCCTGTGGAGCTTCGTGCTAACATTGGCATTATGCCTCAAGAGCCATTTTTATTTGCAGGAACACTGAAAGAGAACATTGAAATCGGTGTGAACATTGGTAAAGAAAGACTCATAAAACTGCTTGCGATGACAGGACTTGAAGAGTTAGTCAAACGTTCAGGCGAGGGTGAAAACTTCCAAGTGGGCGAAAATGGAAACAGGCTTTCTGTGGGTCAGCGTCATTTGGTGGGATTAGCGAGGGCACTCATCAATGACCCTGCTATCATTGTCTTAGATGAGCCAACAACGGGTATGGATGTAGGACTTGAAAAAGAGATGGTAGAACATCTTAAACCGATGGTGAAAGACAAAACGCTCATCGTCATCACGCACCGTTTTGCAGCACTTGAGCTGGTCGATAGAGTACTCGTGGTTAATAATGGTCGCATCGTTGCCGATGGCGCTCGCGATGAGATATTACGACAATTACAGGGTAAACAACCATGATTAATAAAATGATGATTGAAAAACGCTGGAATTATTACATTACCGTTGTGCCTATTGGGCTTTTTTTTCTGGTATTTTTTCTGTGGTCGGCATTCAGCGAAATCGATGAAGTGGTACGAGGAAACGGTAAAATTGTCCCCTCTGGCCAGACAAAAATCCTTCAACATATGGAAGGTGGCATCGTCTCTGAAATCTTGGTTAAAGAGGGCGATCATGTAGCGATCAACCAGCCGATCTATCAGCTCAACCAAGCCTTTTTTACAGCCGATCTCAAAGGAAAAGATTTGGATCGTGTCTCCTTGCAAGCTAAAGAGCAGAGATTGATGAGCTTGATAGATGACAAAGAGTTGGTATTTGATAAAGATGTAACCGAGCAGTACCCTGAAATTGTACACAATGAATTGCAAATCTTTCGCAGTGAAAAGCTCAACAATTCTGAGCGTCTTAATGGCGTTCAACAAAAAGTAGAACAGAGGCAGTATGAACTTAAAGAGTTAGAGAGCAGGCAAAAAAACCTCTCACTAGAGCTCAATATGGCACAAGAAAATACTTCTATTACCGAGCAGCTGATGAAATCAGGTGCGGGTTCACGTAAAGAGTATCTTTTTGAGATGAGCAAAAAACAAAATCTCATCACGCAAGTCGATGAGGTGAAAAACCTCATTCCTGTCACCCAAGGTAAATACAAAGAGGCGATGTATGAACTAGGCTCCATTCGTTCTGACATTCAATCAAAACTACTCAATGAACTCAAAGATGTTCGCCTCAAACTCAGCCAGCTTTCGCAACAAAGTGAAGCGAGCGTTGATCGAGCAAACCGTCTTCTCATCACTTCTCCAGTGAATGGCATCGTCAATGTGCTTTATTTTCACACAGTCGGCGGAACGATCAAACCGGGTGATAAGGTAGCGGAAATCACGCCTCTTGAAGAGGGCTTGATGATCGAAGCGAACATCAAAGCAGCTGATCGTGGACGCATCTGGATGGGACAAAAAGCCAACATCGAAATCACCGCGTATGATTACGCGCGTTATGGCATGATCGAAGGCGAGCTTGTTTCCATCAGTCCTGACAGTTTTACCAACCAAAAAGGTGAGATTTTTTACGCCGTGAAAATCAAAGCTTCCAAAGACAGACTGGGTCCAAACTTGCCTATCATGCCCGGAATGGAAGCGGGGGTTAACATCATCACAGGTAAGAGAACCGTACTTGGGTACATTCTGCTTCCACTCAAACGTATGGGGAAAAATGCTCTTTTAGAGCCTTGATAGTATCAAGGCTTTTTACATGTAAAGAAAATTACTGTAACACTTCAAGCCCCGAAAGTGCCGCACCCACTGCTCCCATAAGCTGAGGATGTTCGGGCACGAGGATTTTGCGCTCTAGTTTGAGTTCTAGCATATGATGTAAAAAAGGGTTGAGTGCGCCGCCACCTGTGAAGACGATACAGTCGTTTGGATTGAGCACAAATTTTTTAGCCATGGACGCCAAACGCGAAGCGATGGATTCGTGGACTCCCCAGCAGATGTTTGCCAAGCTCTCTTTTTTGGCGATGAGTGAGATGACCTCAGACTCGGCGAAAACGGCGCACATGCTGGAAATGGTGAGCTCTTTGTCGGCGTCAAAGCCTACGTTGGCGAAGGTTTGCATATCAAGCCCTAAGCGATTGGCTGCGATTTCTAAAAATTTACCAGTTCCTGCCGCACACTTGTCGTTCATGCGAAAGTCGGTAAATCCACCGTCATCACCCATTTTAATGACTTTGCTATCTTGCCCGCCAAGGTCGATGACGGTTTTAACTTCGTTGTGAAAAAAGTATGCCCCTTTGGCGTGGGCTTTGATCTCGGAGATGACGGGCGCACCGTGCGAGTCTCCTAGCATATGCCGTCCGTAACCCGTGGCGACGAGCATCTTGACCTCTTTGTCTGCCAAATACTCGCCCACGATGACGTCTTGGTTAAAAATAGTCGGGATCACCGCATGATGGGTGATCTCCTTTTCGCGACCAATACCGATGATTTTTGTATAGGTTGATCCTATATCTACGCCCCAAAACATTATTTGTTAGCGAATGCTTCGGCTTTTTGTTTAAACGTAATGCTCTCCAAAAAGGCTTCCACACGGGTTTTAATTTGCCCTGCATCTTCAGGAGAATAATCCGACTCAATGACAAGGCACGGAATGCCTTCTTTCGCTAAAGCTTCCGTCACAAGGTGCGACTCGACATTGTACGTGTGACAAAATGAGAGCGTGTAGTAGATGACGCCATCGGCTTTGCGGTCTTTGTACATTTGGATGATTTTATCGGTTCTGCCTGTATTTGGCGTGAAACAGGCACAGTCGATTTTGGAGTAGCGTTTCATCAAACGCTCATAGAGTTCGTCTTCATCTTTAACGCCTTCGATGTCTACATTGTCTTTAAAGTAACGATGACCGATGCACCCTTCTTCATTGATGATGCACGCACCTGAGCCTTCAACAGCGGTATGAAGTTTCCAGTTTGGTGGCGCAATGGGTGTGCCTAGAACCATGATGCGAGGGGTATTTTTAGGGAAAACACTCACTTTGTTTTTAATGCGAACATCCAGTTCATCGCAGAGTTCATTCACTTTTGCAGTAAAGCGTTTTGGGTCATCTAAAAAGCTCATTTGGCTGATGAAAAGTGCGTCTTTACCGCTAATAGGCATGATATCTTGGTGCATGCCACGAAGGGTATCAAGACGTTTCATCGCATCACGTTTGGCGTTAATGAGCCTGACACCATCAAGCATCTCAGCAAGGCTGAGTTTTTGCTCACTTACCTCTTCGATGTGCTTTTTAAACTCTTTGATCTCCTCTTGCCACATTTTGAGATCACGTTCGCGTTTCATGTGCGGAATGTTCATGACATGCACAGGATGATGTTTGCCTAGGAGTTCCCATGTTTTTTTCTTCGCTTCACAAGTGGTTTCACCGTAGATAAAATCGGCTGATTGGGTATAGGCACAAGTGTGTTGGAGCTTAAAACCATAGGCTGATTTGATGAGTGGGCAGATGTTGCGAGGCAGTTCGGTTTCAGCATCTGCGATGGGAGGGTTTGCTCCGCCGCACAGTCCAAAACAAGCCCCACCTGCACCTACAACAATCTCTTCAGGAACGAAGATACAAAAGGTTCCCACCGCAGGTTTTTTTTGCGCTTTTAGCGCGTTAATTTCTGCAATGCGTTCTGCTTGAATCTCACTCATAAACCAGTCAAAATATGCCATTGCTTTTGGACGGTTTGATTGGCTCATAAAACCCGCTTGATAGCCTGCAAGTCCCATGCCCATCATTTTTGCATGACGTTCAACGTCAACACCAATACTACTTAATAAATCTTTGTGGAGTTCAACACCCATTGTTTTTCCTTATTGTGAAAAATGTGTGCTGTGAGGTTTACATGTAAAGCGGTAAGCAGGTGAAAAAGAGGTGCTACTTCATGTATGTCTAAGCCTTAGACCAACAGCATTTAATGTATTGTAATCTACTAAAGATTAAAACTCAGTAAAGCTTACTTGACCAAGAATTTTGAACCGATACACCTGACATGTTTGGCTTTACATGTAAAGTCTAATATGGCTTATGTTACAATCTTTTTTCATTTTACATGTAGGAATTTTCGTGGATATATTACAATCAATCATCATGGGAATCGTTGAAGGTTTCACCGAGTTTTTGCCCGTTTCTTCGACAGGGCATATGATCGTTACGGCAGATTTTTTAGGCATTAAGCAAGACAGTGTGACCAAGGCGTATGAGATTATCATTCAGTTTGCGGCTATTTTAGCGGTTGTTTTGGCGTACAAAGAGAAGTTTACGTTCAAAAAAATTGAGCTTTGGAAGAAAATTATTGTTGCATTTTTACCGATTGGTATCGTTGGATTTTTATTTTCTAAGCAGATCAAAGCACTTTTTAGTGTCGATGTTGTGGCAACTATGTTTATCATTGGTGGTGTGGTTTTCCTTATTGCTGAGAAGTACTACAAACCCAAAGAGCATTTTATCAATGATGTCGAAAAGGTAAGCTATAAACAGGCATTTTTAATTGGTTTGGCGCAGGTTGCAGGCTTGGTTCCAGGTACGAGCAGAGCTGGTTCAACCATCTTAGGAGCTATGTTTGTGGGATTGACTCGAAAAGCCAGTGCAGAGTTTTCGTTTTTACTTGCATTTCCTGTTATGAGTGCGGCAACGGGTTATAGCATCGTTAAAAATTACAGTGAATTTAATGTTGACAATCTCATTGTTCTAGGAGTTGGTTTTGTGGTAGCGTTTATTACGGCGTACTTTACCATCAAACTCTTTTTACGCTTTTTACAAAGTTATACTTTTGTAAGTTTTGGTATTTACCGCATTATCTTTGGAGTAGCGCTCTTAGCCTATTATTAGGCAAAATATTGAAGTATCTTTACCCTTAGAAAAGGAATCAAGTCATGTCGTATAGTTTTCTCAAAAGCTTTTATGATTCGATGCGAGAAGGGCTTTATGCCTTTGATGCTGATGGTAAAATCACCCATTTTAACCCTGCTGCCCAAAAGCTTTTAGGCTATGAAGAAGCGGAGCTTTTAGGCAAAATTGGGCATTTTGTGTTTCATGCACACCATGACAATCAAGGTTTATTGCAATGCTCCCTCTACAAAGCTTTTTTACAGAGCAAACCGTATGAGGGAGAAGAAATTTTTCTAACCAAAGATGGCAAATGGATTGATGTGTCTATTCGGGCAAATCCTCTTTTGGAAAAGGGTGTCACGAAAGGCTATGTTGTCTTTTTTTGGGAAGTGCCTCAAAAATGTCACCTTCAAAATGACGAGACAATGGAAGAGCTCAAGAGTCGTATTTTTCATGAAGAAAGCGAACTAGAAGAGAGTGAAGCTTTTTACGAGCAGATTTTTGAGACCGCCAATCTTGGCATTTGTATTCTTGACAAAGAGGGACGTTTTGTGGCTCTCAATTCTGCTTACAGTAAGATATGCGGTTATTCTGAAGCGGAGTTAATCGGAAAGCATTTTAACCTCCTTGTTCCGGAAGTTTTACGAGAGATAACGCAAGCACACCATGACACATTTCTCAAACACGATGCCATAGCCTACGATGGTGAGATGGAGTCTTTACGAAAAGATGGCAAGTGCATTCATGTGTATGCCTCTGAAGGGATTTTGGAGCATATTATTGGAGGGCCTTACAAGATCATGACGGTCTTTGACATTACAGAGATGGTTGAAGCTAGGCAGGTGCAAAAAGAGCAAGAGGCGATGCTGGTTCAGCAAAATAAGCTTGCAGCGATGGGTGAGATGATAGGACACATCGCCCATCAATGGCGCCAACCGCTCAATGTTATGAACATCACCACGCTAGACCTCAAATTCAAACATGAATTAGGAACATTGAGTGGAGAAAAGCTTCATAGTGCTTTGGGTTTGATAGAGTCACTGACCGAGCAGATGAGCAATACCATCAATGACTTTATGAATTTTTACACACCCAACAAAGAGAAAAAAGACTTTTCATTGTATGAAACAGTACTTTATGCGACCAAAATTGTTGAAGTCCAATTGAATAATGAGGGTATTTCACTCTCGATTAACATCGACCCTGCATTAAAAGTGCATGGACTCGCCAATGAATTGCAACAAGTCATCCTCAATCTTGTCACGAATGCTAAAGATGCATTTCGAACGAAAGAGATGGCAACAAAACAGATCTGCTTAGTGGCATGGAGCAGAGATGAGCAAATTTATTTGAGTGTGGAAGACAATGCGGGTGGCATTGATGAAGCTTTGATGGAGCGCATCTTTGAGCCTTATTTTACCACCAAAGGGAAGATGCAAGGCAGTGGTATTGGGCTTTACATCTGCTCGATGATTATGAAGCAGAGCTTTGGGGGCATCATCAAGATAGAAAATATTACCCATGAAGATGTCACGATTGGAGCACGATTTATCTTGGAATTTCCAAAGTGTTAAGCTTTTTCTTAGGGTATTGTTACCTTTCAGTTACTCTTTTAAGGGTACAATAATACAAAAGGTACTTTGCATGGAAAGGAGTTTAGTATGACAATAGGAAATTCTCTTACCGCCACATCTTCAGCTTATAGTAGCAGTAATGTTCACAGCCAAAGTAGCGCAAGTGGCATGTCATCATCGCAAGATTTTGGTAATATTATGAGTCAGATGGCAACATCACTTATGACTTCAATGGATACTAATCAAGACAATAGCATTGATAAATCTGAATTTCAAAGTGCTGTAGATGCTCTTTCAGGCACGACATCAGATTCGACGAGTAGTTCAAGTAAAGTATTTGATGCACTCGATACCAATAAAGATGGCACGATTAGCTCCGATGAGCTTTTAAGTGCTTTGAAACAATCTCAATCTTCCACCGATATGTCGGCGCAACAAGCATCTACGAAAAATTCGATTGAAACGATGCAATCTACATTATTGCAAAAGATTTTGGCTTCTTATGGCAATACAGATACAACAACAAGCAGTAGCGCAAGTCTTACCGCTTAGAAACGGGCACGGTTGTATCTCGCTCATTTTACAGCTTTTACAACACCGTGTGAAATTCAAATTGATGTTGAAACCAAGCAAGAAGGAGACAAGATTCTCTCTTCTTTGCTTACCGAAATTCGCCGCTTACAAACAGAGTATAGTTTTTTTGAAACAACTTCGCAGATTTATGCCATCAACCATCGCACATGCGATACACTCAGCCTTAGCAAAGAACTTTCCACAATTTTAAGCTTATCGCTTTTTTATACGCAAATGACGCAGGGTACATTTGATGTTGCAATGGCAGGAACACTGAAACAGGCTAACAGTGCAGACTCTTTGAATGCGTACAAAAAAATGCATGAAGCCTTGCAGCCTTTTGCTTCGTCTTCCTCTTTGACGCTAGAAGGTGAAACGCTTTACTTTTCTAACCCTTATACGCAGATTGATTTAGGGGGTATTGTTAAAGAGTATGCGGTTGATCAAACGATTTTAGTGCTTCAAAAAATGGGTATTACGTCTGCACTGGTCAACTTTGGCGGCGACATCTCTGCGTATGGAACATGCGATAATGAGCCTTGGCGCATTGGCATACAAGACCCTAATAATCCTGAAGCAAATGTCACCATACGAGAGCTTCATAACGCTTCACTGTGTACGTCAGGGCATTCAAAACGTTACACAACGATTGAAGAGCAACGTTTTTCGCATATTATTTCCCCTAGCATTGCATTGTCCACAAAGATGCCTTGTCAAATCAGCATCATGGCACCAACAACGGTTGATGCAGGCATTTGGAGTACGTCATTGTTGATTAACCCTTCGCTATGCCCACCTTCTCATATCTCAACACTCAGTGTATGGTCTCCAAACGTTTAGAGTGGTTGTACTTTAAGATCCAGACACAAAATCTTCTCTTTGCCACTCAAGACGAACTTTTGAGCAAAGGTTCGGCACATACGCCCCGAGGCGCGTGAGATGTACTTTTGGCTTAGGTAGTTACCTCGTTTAGACTCTTTGGTAATGTAAAAATACTCTTTGAGCGCATGGTTGTCGCCATCACGTGCGGGTTGAAAGAAGTCATTGGTATCAGCACTAATAAACGTGTCACCCTCTTGGATACCCGTATGGGCATCAATACAGTAGATGGCTTCGATGATCTCAAACTCTTTCAAAAAGCCAAATAAATTGATGTTGTTTGTTGTTTTAATCGTTTCAATAATCGTATGGGTGTAGGTCTTAGCACTCTCTATCAAAAACTCTTTGAGTTGCATGGAGGCTTTGACATTTTGGGTGTGTTTGGCTCCAATATAAGTGATTTTTTCATCCAAAAGTGCTTTATCGTAATGCGAACCACTGGGTCTGGCAAACCAAAATCCTTGAAAAAGATCAATGTCGAGTTTGAGCGAACGTAGTATCTCCTCTTCTTCTTCCACCCCTTCTGCGAGAACGAGTGCTCCGATGTTAAAGCACATATTTGCGATGGATTTGAGTATCTCTTTGTGAATGAAATTTTGATGGACATTAAAGACAATGGATCGATCCACTTTGACGACGTGCGGACGCACGGTCGAGATGCGATCAAAGTTGGCATTGCCTGCACCAAAGTCATCCAAAGCAATTAAAAAGCCTCTCTCTTTGTAAAAGTCGCAGAATTGTTTCAACCGCTCGCTGTCTTCTATTTGATACTCTTTAATCTCAATGACAATGCGCGAAGGAGGAATGCCCATCTCATTGGCAAGTGAACTAAAGGCAAAGTCGTGAAAGCTAATTTTACTATCGAGCAGATGTGATTCAAAGTTGAGAAACAAAAGAAGTTCTTTATTGGCTTCAAGAAGGGGTTTGAATGTTTCAAGTGCTTTGATGCGCACAAATTTGTCGAGTTCAAACGAGAGGTTCTCTTTCTTGGCTTGGTCAAAAACAAAGATAGGGGAGAGCGATTCATTATTTTCATCATGGGCGCGCATTAAGGCTTCAACTCCAATGACTTTTGCACTGCGAATAGAGATAATCGGTTGAAAATAGATACAGATACTGTTATCTTGGATGAGTTTTGAAACCACAGTTATTCCCTTGATTGGTGTGAAACATATTATAACACGCACACATTTTCACAGTTGATTAAAAAAAAGGCAGATAACTGCTCTTTGAAAAAGAGAAAAGATTGTTTTTTAGACTTTGAGAATGCTCCACTCTTGGATGAGTTTGTCCAACGAAAAAGCCGCATTGGCAGGGCTTGTGGAGGGCAACTTGGTAATAGGTAAACCCGTCTTTGCTTCGCAATAGGTTTGGTACAGCTTATGAGCCGTTGCACCATTGGCAAAGATGCGTTGAATACTGCTCTGCTCCAAGATGCATGAAAAATCCATCGGCACGACATTTTTGATACTGCTATCGCTTGAACCTGTGATTTCACAACTCTCAATAACATCCCAAATGGCGATACCATGCGCTAAAAGCATTGCTTTTTTAGCTTCGATGGTGATGGGCAAAGAAGTGTTCATTAAGGAAGCAATAACCTTCCAAAAACGGTTTTGAGGGTGAGCATAATAAAAGCTCTGCTCGCGTGATTTAACAGAAGGGAAAGTGCCTAAAATAAGCACTTTCGAGTTTGCATTATAAATAGGCTCAAAAGGGTGTTGCATACATTTTCCTCTTTACATGTAAAGAAAAAAAGTATAGCACAAACCTAACGCAAGATATCTAGGTTTGGCTTGTACTCACTTGTTTTAACGGCAAAAAGACCTAAGAGCGTATGGAAAAGATTGTCTTGTGAAAAGCGATCATTGGCTTTTACATGTAAACGTTCGCGCTGTGCTTTTAGTTTATCACCAAAGTAGAAAATGGCAGGTACATGTTTTTGATCTTCGGGTGCTATCATATAAGGAAGCCCATGCAGGTAAACGCCATTTTCACCGAGTGACTCGCCATGATCGGAAAAATAGATAAGGGTGGTTTCGTACTTATCTTCATTGGCTTTAAGTAGATTGATTGTCTCATTAATGATGTAGTCGGTATAGAGAATCGTGTTGTTATAGGTGTTGACGATTTGTTCTTGGGAACATTTATCGAGCTCTTGCGTGTCACACGTTGGGGTAAACTTTTTAAAAGACTCTGGATAGCGTTTAAAGTAAGTTGGTCCGTGGCTTCCTTCTTGATGAAGAACAATGAAAGTGTCTTCATACTTTTTATCGATGTTGGCTTGAAAATCTTGAAGCAGTACGCTGTCAAAATCACGACCTCCGTATTGTATGACATCGCTCATGCGTTTGGCGATCTCTTTGTCGCCTCCTGAATTGTTATCTCTCCAGATAACACGCACACCTGTACGAGAGAGCACATCGACAACATTTTCATTGTAAGCTTTGTTATCACTCCACTCAGCTCTACCAAATTTGGAAAACATACATGGAACGGAGATAGCCGTTGCTGTACCGCACGATGCAAAGTTAGGTAAATTGACAATATCGTCTCGTTTGCCAAGAAGAGGGTTTGTTGGAACGTCATAACCGTTGAGTGAGAAATTTCGCGCACGTGCGGTTTCCCCTAAGATAAAAACAACCAATTTTTTCTTCTCACTGTTTTGTCTGGTAGCATCCGTTGCAATAGCCATAAAAGTAGGTTTAGGTTGAATTTTTGCATAGACAAATTTAGCAAAAGAAGCAATCGGATAAGCAGGATTTAGGTACATTTTTAGTTCATGGTGATTTCTAAAAAAGGCACTGTATGATTTGCTAAGGCTCATGTAAAGCCCTGTAATCATAAGAAGGGATAGAATCGCTACGACCGCTTTTTGTCCAACTTCTTTCGTATAAAATGAAAATGAAATATGGGCTTTAAAAAGTACCCAAAATGAGAGTAAACCAGCACATCCTAAATAGATAAAAAGCTTGGTTGTAAAAAGATCAAAAATCTCAGCACTATCCGTTTGCATCATGTTGGTATACATGTTCGCATCAATAATAGTACCAAATGTATCGATAAAATAGCTACCAAGTGCTCCTGCAAAAATAAGCGTTACGATGAGCACTTTAAAGAGCATTTTATGCGTTAAAAGTAGCAAAAAATTAAGGAGACAAACGAGCATAAGCATTAAGATAAAAGGCGCACTCAGTGCTATGAGATAATTATGTTCGCTCACTGCAAAATGAAAAAGTTTTGAGAAGAATGTTATATTGTAAAGAGCCATGATTCCAAAAGCGAGCAGTAAAATGGCTCTTTGGCTGTGTGACGCCCATAGGTTTAAAGGCATGGCATATCATCCTTATTTTAAAGTATAAGGAGATTGTAGGATGCTAAGATGAATAGAGGATGAATTGATTAAAATGAAACAAGAACGCTTGTGCCTTTACCGACGTGGCTTTGAACGACAATTGTACAATCGTGTAAATCAAAAATATTTTTGACAATAGCAAGTCCTAGTCCACTTCCTTCTGTTGTCGTTTGATTTGCATCTCCTCTGTAAAACTGCTCAAAAATATGCTCAAGATCCTCTTTTTTGATACCCATTCCTTCATCATGAATGAGCAGTTCGTGTGGCTTAAGCGCAATGTGAATGGTTGTGTTTTTGGGTGAGTATTTGATAGCGTTGTCGATCAGATTGCTCAGGGCGATTTTTAAAAGTGTCGCATTCCCTTGAATGTTCTGAGGCTCCAACGTCTCGATGCGCAGTGCAATGTTTTTTTGTTCTGCTAAAGCATTTTTCTCTTGGATGGCATCCAGAAGTACTTCATCGAGATAGACTTCACTAAAATGCTTTTTAAGATCGGCTTTTGTGCTGCTCGATAAAAAAAGGATTTTCTCAATCACGTTGTGAAGCGTATTGACCTCTTTTCCAACGTTATTTAAAATATGTTGATACTCTTCTGCCGTGCGCTCTTTTCGAAGTCCTACTTCGACCTCTCCTTTGATGATGGTGAGTGGGGTTTTGAGCTCATGCGAGGCATTTTGCCCAAACTGTTTGACTTGTGCATACGCATGTTGAAGCTCATTTAGGAGTGTATTAAAGGTATCAATCAGATCATCAATCTCATACGCAATGTGCGTTTGAGGAATGGTCGAATGTAAATCTTGCGTACTGATTGCTTTAGCGGTATTGGTAACCCTTTGAACATTAAAGAGCGATTTTGAGATCAAAATATAGGCAATGACTAAAATAATGCACAGCACTAAAGAGAGTCCGATCCACAGGGTAGAAATCATCTCCTTGATTTGAGGGGTATGTTTGTCATACGGCATAGCGCATTGTAAAAAGAGCATTTGGTACTCTTTTTGGGCTAAGAACATGGTTCCTATATAGATTTTCTTTTGCGTTAGTTTTGTATTGGACATGGTTGAAAAGACTATTTCATCAGGATGCTCAAATATTTGTTGAATGATGGAAGGTTCTATGTTGAGGGTTTCTTCTTCGCTATCGTCTGATCTTTGAATGATCGTAGGAATATTAGACATACTATCATACGCAACAATTTGTGCGTATAAAAGCGGTACATCAAACTCTTTTTTGGTCTCTTCAAACGCTATTTCTTTATCAGGATCTTCATGAAAGTCATGTTTTATGTCTTTTAAAACTGTAAAAAGTGAAGCTTCCAGTGCTTGTTGATAAGAGTTTTCCAGTGTTTTAATCACAATATGTCCAAAGCCATAAAAGAGGATAAACAAGACAACCCCAAGTGTTGCAATAAGCCTAAATTTAAGATTTTTAAAGAGTCGTATCACTGAGTGAGTATCCTTGATTGCGATGTGTTTTAATGAGTTTGAGTTCAAAATTTTTATCAATTTTGGTTCGTAAACGGTACATGTAAACATTGAGAATATTGCTTTGAAGACTCTGTTCCATACTAAAAAGCTGCTCTTCTAAAACACGATCTTCCACAATGGCATTTTTATGACGCATCAAATACTCCAAAAGAACATACTCTTTGGCTGTTAGGGTGATGGATTCGTGTGAACGTGTCACTGTTTTTGTAAGAGGATTTAGCTCAAGATCGCCTACCCGAAGAAGGGGCTCTTTGTGGTCGTGCTTACGCAGTTGTACATGAATGCGGGCGAGAAGCTCGTCAAAACTAAAAGGTTTGGTCAGATAATCATCTGCCCCTAAATTGAGAAGGCTAACTTTATCGCTGATGGTACTTTTCGCGCTGAGCATGATGATGGGGATGGTAATCTTTTGCTCTCGTATCTTTTGACAGACTTGGTCGCCTTGTAGCCCTCGGATCATAATGTCTAAAATAATGACATCATAAGAGCCAAGACCTGCTAGGTAGATGGCATCTTCTCCATTGTCACAAAGATCAACACAAAAGTACTCTTCTTCTAGCCCTTTTTTTAAAAAAGCAGAAATTTTGACATCGTCTTCTACAATCAAAACCTTCATTTAGGCCTCTTTGTTACGTCTTTTTTTCAGGTATCCATCAATGCTAAAAATAGCGAGTGCAATCCAAATAAGCACGAAACTGGTTAGTTTTTCAGGAACCAAAACCTCATCATAAACAAAAATAGCTAACAAAAAGGAAACGGTTGGTCCAATGTATTGGAAAAATCCTAGATGGATGAGTGAAATCCGTGTGGCTGCAGCATTAAACCACAGCAGCGGGACAACGGTAATGATACCTGAAAGCATCAAAAGCCATGAAATGCCATTGGGCGGAAACACAAACGCATTTTGCTCTATAAATACTAAATAGCCAAAGTAGATAAGTGCTAAAGGAAACAAAATGAGCGTTTCGATGTAAAGACCTGTTAGGGCAGGGAGATTGACCTGTTTGCGAATGAGTCCGTAAAAAGCAAAACTAAATGCCAACATCAGTGAAATAATGGGGATCGTTCCCAGTGTTATCACTTGATACACAATAGCGATAAACGCTAAAGCAATGGCGATTTTTTGCCAAAAAGAGGGACGGTCTTTAAAGATGAGTATGCCCAGCGCAAAATTGACTAAAGGGTTGATGTAATAGCCTAAACTGGATTCTGCGATCATATCGTGTCCAACAGCCCAGATAAACACAAGCCAATTTGTTGAAACTAAGAGCGCTGAGAGGACGAGGTATTTGATCTTGGAAAGGTCTTTAACCAGCAGTTTAAACGCACCGAATTGACGGCTAAAGAGAATCATCCCACACAATAAGACAACCGACCAAATGATGCGGTGTGTTAAAACCTCGGTTGCAGAAACGGTTGAGACGAGTTTAAAATAGATCGGCACTAAACCCCAAAAAACAAACGCCAAAATAGCGTAAATGTAGCCTTGTGCCTCTTGTGAGAGATTGTTCATATGTTCCAGCTTATGTAATTGTGGTGCTATTATAAGCTAAAGATACTTACATGTCTAAATTAAAACCAATTATTCATTTTTATTCGTTGCTAAAAATTGTTATAATGATGAAGATTAGGAAGGTTAGGGAATGGCAATGAGTCTTAAGGGAAAACTTTTTATTTTTATGTCAGTTCTTTTTATCTTCTTCTCAAGCGTGGTATGGATTTATTCAGATTTTCTCTTTCAGAACATTAACAAAAAATGGGTGGAACGTTTTATTAAAAAACAGGTAATTTTTGATAAAAACAGAACCCTGTCACCTCTCTTACATGAACTCTCACGTGTGCAAAAACTGGCAAAAGAGCCTGATATTATAGCCATGGCATTGCATGAGGAAGACACCGCGATTCAAGAGAAGGGATTGGCTCTTTTGGAACGCTATCGTCTCACTTTTCAAGATCACAGTTATTTTGCAGCCTATGAGAAGACAAAGCGCAATTATACTAAAGGTGATATTGAAAAAGATACAGATAAAGCATTACGAAGTTATACGCTTTCAACAGAACAGCCCAATGACACATGGTTTTTTAAAATCTTAGCAGGGGGCGAGCCATGGTGGGTGAATATTCGTAAAAATCAAAATTTACCCACTGCTAAAGTATGGATCAGTGCTGTGGTTGAGAGCGAAGGTAAAAAGGTTGGAGTCGTTGGAACGGGATTTGATTTCGAGCACTTTTTGTATGAGTCTGTTGGCATTGAGCAAGAGGGTGTGCATAATTTTTTTATTAATAAGAATTATGCGGTTCAACTCGCACGAGATACGGGACTCATTGATTACAACAGTTTTTCGAATCCTAACGGGGAGCGAAAAACGATTGACTCACTTTTCAATGAAAAAGATACGCTTCGTATCAAAAAAGCTATGCAAACACAGATACATGAGCCAGAAAAAATCGGAACTTTATGGGTAAATTTTGAGGGTAAAAAATCCCTTTTAGGAATAGCCTATATTCAAGAAATCGGTTGGTTTAGTTTGACATTGATTGATGCTGGGGAGTTGACGTTTATTACCAATTTTACAGTACTGCCCATTTTGAGTTTGCTCTTTTTGGTATCACTGATATGTGTAGGGTTGGCACTCAATTTTTTAGTTTTAGGACCTCTTTCAAAACTGAAAGTGAAGATGCAACGAATACAACAGGGCGACTATAGCACGGATCTCTCTTCGGTGGGAACATCTGAAATTGCTGATCTTTCCGAACATTTTACGCAGATGATCAATTATGTACGTGCCAATAACTTAGCGCTTGAAGATAGAATTAAAGAGCGAACTTTAGGATTGATGCAAAGTGAGGCGAAGCTCAATACGATTTTAGAGAGTATTGAATCGGTCATTTACATTAAAGACACGCAGTATCGTTATATTTATGCTAACAAAAAGACGAGTGATGGGATTGAAATCGTAGGCAAAAGAGATGAAGACTTTTTTGATGAAAAAACCGTGAAAGATATGCGAAAAACAGATAGTGAAGTGATTGAGTATGGGCGTAAAGTCACGCGTGAAGAGATTCTTGTTAGTAAGCTAACAGGTATGACAACGACTTACCTTTCTACAAAAATGCCTCTTTTGAACGAAGATGGCAGTGTATATGCCTTGTGTGGTATCTCAACGGACATTACGGAGCGCAAAAAAACAGAAGAGCTGATTCGTGAGTTGGCGTATCACGACCCATTAACGCACCTGCCAAATCGAAGGATGTTTGATGAACGGTTTACCTTCTTATTAGCTCATGCCAAACGTCATCATAAATGGGGCGCACTTTTGGCAATTGATCTGGACAATTTTAAACCGCTAAATGATGCCTTTGGGCATAATGCAGGAGATCTTTTACTCATCGAAGTGGCAGGGCGGCTTAGGAGTTGCATGCGTGAAAGCGATGTTGTTGCTCGTTTTGGCGGCGATGAGTTCATTGTTGCCCTTGGAGATTTGCATGAAGATGAAGCGTATGCACATGAAGAGGCAATGAAAATAGCTTCTAAAATACTTTTACATGTAAGCGCTCCTTATGTCATTGTACTGGATGAAGAAGGGAATGAAAAAGTGATCACTCATCAGTGTACAGCAAGCATTGGCGTAGCACTTTTTGGGTATGATAAACAGGACAAACAGCGCATTTTTAGTGCGGCAGACAGCGCAATGTATCAAGCCAAGCAAAAAGGCCGAAATTGTATAGAGTTTAGTAAGGAGTAATCATGGTAAAAGTGTATGGTATCACGACGTGTGGTAGTGTGAAAAAAGCGATTGCATTTTTTAAAGCGAAGGTTGTTCCTTATAGCTTTATCGATCTTAAAAGTACACAGATCAGCGAATCAAAGCTCAGTGAGTGGTTGAGTAAACAGCCGATGTCGATTATGTTTAATACTAAAGGAACCAAGTTTAAAACCTTGGGATTAACCAAAGAGATCAGTGATGCGGAAAAAAGAGGTTGGCTTCTAAGGGAGCAACTGCTGTTTAAACGCCCCATCGTTGAGTGTGAAGATGGAGCGCTTTTGGTTGGTTTTGATGAAGAGGTTTATACTAAAAAATTTGCTTAAGCGCGTTTTGCCGTTGAGATAAAAAAAGCGGCAAGCAGTAAAAAAGCTCCCGTAAGGCGGTTTTGAATCTTGATAGCGCGAACAGACTTAATGACATTTTTAAGCCTCGAAGCTAAAGAACTATACCCTGTCATAACGATAATATCCACACAAATGAGCGTCGCACAAATGATGACAAACTGTCCTAAAAGAGGTTCGTTTGGATTTAGAAACTGCGGAATAAATGCCACCAAAAAGACGGTTGCTTTAATGTTCGTGAGGTTGATAAGCGTGGCTTGAATAAATGCTTTGGATGCAGAATATGCTTTGATGTTCGCGGTGTCATCGGGCAAATGTGGCTTTTCGATAAACTTCATAACGCCTAAAAAAACCAAGTAAACGACACCAATCCATTTAATGATGTTAAAAAGAAGCAGTGAACTCATAATCAGTGAACCTAGTCCGATGACCACGACAAAGGTTTGCACAAAAAGACCCATTTGCAGTCCCATAATGGCAGCGTAGGAACGTTTAAGTCCGTATTTGAGTCCATAGTTCATGGAAACAACGGCTCCAGCACCGGGAGAGACACTAATCAAAATGGATGCCACCAGCATCGTAAGCCAAATATCAAGTTGCATAAAAGAATCCTTCGTACACGCTTTTAAGATACACAATTGTAATCCAAAATGGCTTAGAGGGTATTGATAAAAGCATTTTGCTGTGGTACAATCTTCACTTAGGTTATAGGAGAAGCAATGCACGCTAGAATAACGTTTTTTGCACTATTTTTCACACTTTGTGTCACAATAATGGCACAAGTATTTTACTTCTCACAGACACATGCGCTAAGCCCTCAGAACATTACATGTAAAGAAGCATTGAGCGATTTCGTAGGCCTTCCCGATCTTGCGCTGGTGAATGAAGCACACTATGTGCGTCATCGCAGTCTTAGCAGTGTTTTCGCCTACTTTAACGAATCACCTGAACTTTTAGAGTATTTTCCTTCTACTTTTGTTTATCACTATACACCAAGTACTCAGCCTTCAAGGATTGAACGTGTTTTTTAAACCCAATTTTTCACTGCTCGATTACGCTATTCGCTCACTTATGCGCCGTTTTGGAAAGAGCTTTTTTATCTTTTTGATTTTAAGCCTGCTTATTTTTCTGCTCTCTTCGGTTTTGATGATTGCCGATGCGATTAAATTGGAGCTGAATACGACCTTGAAAACATTGCCACAGATTACGTTGCAGCGTTTTATCGCAGGGAAGCAGAGCGATATACCCGTCGAGCGAGTAGATTCACTTTTGGATATTGAGGGCATTAGTGCCGTAACGCCTCGTGTGTGGGGTTACTACTATTTTAAGCCTGCGGGCGTTAATTTTTCCATTGTGGGCATTGACGCCTACGAAGAGCAGTATTCGCCTACGCTGACACTAATTACGCAAAATTTTGATATGAAACTGCTCTCTACGCAAGAGAGTATGATCGTAGGAGAGGGTGTTCAAAAAATCTTGGCCGAGAACTACTACACCGATTTTTTTAACTTTGTGACAAGTGAAGGAAAATGGAAAAGGGTTCACATCGCAGGGGTGTTTCACTCAGACCTTGCCCTCGAATCGAACGATCTCATCATTCTTCCCAAAAAACTCGCTTATGCCATCTTTGGGATGGATGAGAGCAGGGCCACTGACATTGTGGTCAAGGTGGCTAATGCGAAAGAGATTCCCACCATTGTGCAAAAAATCACGACACGCTACCCAGATATTCGCGCCATCACCCAAGATGATATTCGAGTGAGTTACCAAAATATTTTTGACTATAAAAGCGGTTTTTTTCTCGCCCTCTTTAGTGTGTGCGCCTTTGCTTTTTTTATCATTATCTACGATAAAACGAGTGGTTTAAGCTCTGAAGAGAAGAAAGAAATCGGCATTTTAAAAGCAGTGGGTTGGAGCAGTGATGACATACTCAAAGAGAAGTTTTACGAGAGTTTTATTCTATCCTTAGGTGCTTTTTTGGTGGGTATTGCCTTTTCGCTCTTCTTTGTTTATGGCTTGCAAGCACCTCTTTTGCGCAATCTTTTTATGGGCTATTCAGCGTTAAAACCCTCTTTTATGCTTCCCTTTAGTTTAGACAGTTCGATGCTTGTGTTACTCTTTTTGCTGAGTGTGCCCATTTATATTGCAGCGACACTGATTCCTGCATGGAAAGCTTCTACGTTGGATGCGGATGAGGTGATGCGATGATACTGCTTAGAGATGTCAATAAACGTTTTATGTCAGGCGATGAGAGTGTTCATGCACTGAGTCATATCTCTTTACATGTAAAGCGTGGGGAGTGTGTGGTACTAAGAGGAATGAGTGGCAGTGGTAAGAGTACTTTGCTTTCTCTCATCGCAGGACTTGCGCAACCCAACAGTGGCGAAGTGTGCGTTGATGGCAAGGAAATTTCCAAATTGCCTGAGCATTTTAGCGCACACCTAAGGCGTGAAAAGATCGGATTTATTTTTCAGAAGTATCATTTGATTCCTCATCTATCCGTGCAGGAAAACATCATTGCTCCTTTAATGCCTGAGGATCTTCCACTGAGTGTCTTAGACGAAAAAGCCAAAGCGGTGATGGTACAGTGTGGTATTGCCCATAAAGCTGGGATGCGCGTGAATCGCCTCTCTGGAGGAGAACAGCAACGTGTGGCGATTGCAAGAGCCCTTGTGAATAATCCTGTCATCGTTTTAGCCGATGAACCAACGGCAAATCTTGATGAAAAACTTTCTCTAGCGTTGATTGAGGAGTTTCAAAAGCTTAAAGAGCGTGGCGTAACGCAACTCATCGCAACCCACGATCCGCTCTTTTTTGACCTTCCTTTTGTGGACCGCCTCGTTGAAATTAAAAATGGCGAGATTATTGTATGAGCTTAACGCCTGAGATTATTGCTCTTCTCACACTCGACGCAATTTTTCTCTTTTTAGGCTTGATTGCTCTGTTCGCCAGTGGGCGCATTGCCCTTTGGTGGGATAACCAAAAAAGTACCCCACTGCAATACACGCTTAGTAAACAAAGCTATCTGGTTTCCACCATCATCAAATACATTTTTATGCTCAAACTGCCTCTGTTTCTCTTTTTTATCTATACGTGCGACAAGCTCTCTTCTATCATTGCAGGAGCGATGTGTGCGAGTGGTGTGGTTAATTCCGTTGATTTTGGACTTTACCTTACACTGTTTAAACTGCTCAATCTCTATCTGTTTGGTTTTTGGTTGCTGCTTCATTATACTGATATAAATAATGAAAAATTGCCGTACACTAGGCTTAAATTTGCGCTTTTTGTGCTTTTTTCACTACCACTTTTTGCGGAAATTGGGCTTGAAATAGCTTTTTTTGTAGGGCTAAATATTAGCAAAATAGTCAGTTGTTGCGGTACACTCTTTTCAGCGACAAGTAGCTCCTATATTTCGCTCTTTTTTGTGGTGGATGAATTACTTTGGGTAGGAGGTTTTTATGGGTTTTTTGCACTATCTATCGTCGCTTTTAGGCTTAAAAATACTCCTGTTATGATCTTTGCCAATAGTATGTTTTTAATCTTTTCAATCATCTCGTTAATCGTCTTTTTTAGTCCTTACGTGTATGAGCTTCCAACACACCGTTGCCCATTTTGCCTTCTGCAAAAAGAGTATTATTATGTGGGGTATCTGCTCTATACACTGCTCTTTGCAGGAACGTTTTACGGTATTGGTGGTGGGGCATTGGCACTACTGAGCAAAAAAGCTCAACCCTCTTTTATGAAAGCTTCTATCTGTTTGAATATGCTTTATCTCGCGATAATTTCTTCCTATCCTTTAATCTATTATGTTAAAAATGGAGTCTGGTTGTGAAAAATAAAGTGATGATGTTGGTGCTTATTTTACTGCCTTTAGTGGCATTAGCAGCGCTCTTTTGGTTTTTACATGTAAAGAATCAACTCCCAACGGAAATCACCAATACACTCAAAGCTCCTTTGGAGTTTAAAGACAATACCGTTCAATGCCCCCAGTGTCATATGTTCATCGTGGGTAAAAAATACACTGCTCAGATCATCACGAATGATCTCATAACGCATATTTTTGATGATATTGGGTGTGCCATTTTATGGCTTAAAGAGCATAAAATTGAGCCATATAGCATCACCTTTTGGGTGTATAGCAATGATACAAACCGTTACATAGATGCCTTTACTGCTTTTTACAGGATTGATGATGCAACGCCGATGCAGTATGGTTTTGGAGCGTATGAGAAGCACAAAGAGAGTATGATTGAGTTTAGTGAAATGCGGCTTCGTATGCTTCGGGGCGAAAACATGAGTGATTCTAAAGTTAAACACCATTTACAAGGACACTAAAATGAAAGTAGCGATGAGTGGAGCCAGTGGATTTGTTGCCAATGCGTTGAAGCAGAAGTTTCCCAATTATGTTGTCATTGAACGCGGTGATGATGTGGAAGCCATTAAACGCAAACTCGTAGGTGTGCAAGCCGTTTTTAATCTCGCAGGGGCGCCTATCGTTGCCAAATGGGATGAGGCGTATAAAAAAGTGTTGTACTCAAGCCGTATTGATACGACCAAAAAACTAGTCGAAGCGATCAATCAAAGTGAGGTCGAGCATTTTATCTCTACGTCTGCGGTTGGCATTTATCCCAATAATGTCCCGTGTGATGAAGAGACGCAAAAATTTGGCGAAGATTTTCTAGGGAAACTCGCCCTTGCTTGGGAAAGCGAGGCGCTAAAATGCACGAAACGTACGACAATATTACGTTTTGGTGTCGTGCTTGGTCGTGATGGAGGTGCTTTGGAGAAGATGTTACCTGCCTTTAAAATAGGGCTTGGTGGTATCATTGGTGATGGAAAAATGGTAACCAGTTGGATTGATATTGACGACTTAGTTTCCATCTATGCGTTTGTTTTAGACCACAAGTGTGAAGGCATCTTCAATGCCACTGCGCCACAACCGCTCAGCAATTACACATTTACCAAAATACTAGGCAAAGTACTGCATCGACCTACCTTTTTCCCCGTACCTTCTTTTATCATTAAAATGCTCTTTGGTGAAGGCTCAACGGTTTTGCTGGATAGTAAAGAAGCCTATCCTAAAGCGCTTTTAGGCAAAGGGTTTGTATTTGCGTACCCTGATTTGGAGAGCTCTCTTCAAAAGATTTTAGCTTAGCGTTTTTCCAAAAAAAGTCGGATGCCAAGACCTATCATCACGATGCCAGAGATGGCATCAAGGCTTTGGCGTACACTTTTTTTCGTGATAAAACCATTGGCAGAGACAATAGTATAGATCAAAATAGCTTGCCAGAGTGTTGCAATGCTAAAATGAATCAATGCTAGAAAGAGTGATTGAGCAAGTGCTGAGTGCTCATGTGAGATAAATTGTGGCAAAAATGCCATGTAAAAAATAACCGCTTTAGGGTTTAAAACATTCGATAAAAACCCTTCTTGCATCGAGATCCAAAATGAAAAAGGTTTCTTTTGGATGACGGTTTGGTGCATTTTCTTGGCGTTCCAAAACGATTTGAGTGAGTTAAAACCAAGCCAAAGTAAGTAAAGTGCCCCTATCGTTTTTAAAAATGTAAAGGCAGTTGCCGAGTAGAGTAAAATCGCTGAAATACCCACAGCCGAGAGTGTTGCATGAACAAAAAGCCCCAAACAAATTCCAAAACTTGAAACCAGTCCATCTTTTGCCCCGCCACGCATCGTATTGCGAATGACGATCATTGTATCGGCCCCTGGGGTCATCGTAAGCAGTGTAATGGCGATTAAAAAAGTCCAAAGATCAAGTGGCATACTATTCCTTTTACATGTAAAGCTTCAAAATTTCATAACATCGTTTTAACAACCCATTTTAGGACTAAAAGATGGGTTAATTCAAAGAATTTTAAAATTTTACAGCAAGAGGGCTAAAAAGATATTGACTTCTTATTTGAAAACGGTTATCATTTCGTAAAATAAAAAGAGGTGAAAGATGTCCGAAGCGTATTCAACCCTAAATGAAATAAGTAGGCGTTTTGATAAAGAAGATTTGGTACTCCTTGCAAAGCATCCTGATTTGTGTTTTACGATCAACAGTTATGATCTTTTTTCACATCATATCTTTAGTCGTGTCAAACGTCAAAACCCTGATAAATTGATTACGCATGAAGAAGAACGCATTGTGATTCAAAGCGAGGAGAGTGCTGAAGCGTTGCATCTTTATCCGACATGGAAAACCATCGAACAACGCGTTGAAATGGAAGCATGCGAAGAGGTGAATCGTGCGATTGATTTACTCGAATCTTTGGAGTGCAAGCATATCTATCTCCTGTTTCCTAGAAGTGCAAATTTTAGAAAACATTTGCCTATTCGTAGCCCCAAACTTGATGCTTTAGGCATTGAGTACACATTAAAGTTAGTACCTTATACCATCTATTAAATCTTACAAAGGAGAATGAGTTTATGAAAACAGCACTATTTTATGGAAGTACGAACGGCAATACGGCCGATGCGGCTTTAAAAATACAAAAACGTTTAAATACGGATATTTACGATGTGGGAAAACTAAAAAATGGAGATGATCTTGCCAAATACGAGATGCTCATTTTAGGCACTTCCACATGGTATGATGGTGATTTACAAGATGATTGGGACAGCTTTATGGCTCATCTCAAATCTGCGGATCTCAGTGGCAAAATCGTAGCACTCTTTGGTTTAGGAGATCAAGAAGGGTACGGCAGTGATTTTGTAAGTGGTATGCGCCTTATTTACGATATAGTCATCGAAAAAGGTGCTAAAGTCATTGGTTCATGGGATGATAGTGGCTACTCATATGAGAGTTCAGCTTCGGTGATTGATGGTAAATTTGTGGGACTTGCGCTTGATGAAGACAATCAAAGTGAACTCACAGATAACCGTATAGCAACATGGTGCAATCAATTGGAAACTTCGCTAAAGGAGTGCGCATGAGTGTAGCATGCACAGAGCCAAATATTAAGGCGAATTTACTGTCAAAAAACAAGAATCAATCGGATGAAAAACGCGAAAAGAGTGCGAAAGAACGCCTCCTTTTTTGCAAATGCACGTGCTAAATTAAGAAGAGAAGGCTAATCGCCTTCTCTTTATTCTTGAACGACAACCTTATAAGCGTAGTAAAAGTCTGCATCATACCCCTCAATTTTACACTTAATTGGCTCTTTACATGTAAGCCACTCTTTCTTGATAATCAGTGCAACATACATCTCAGCATCGTAAAGACGTAGCTCGTATTTTTTGAGTTTTGGCTTTGGAATCGCAAAGGTGTAGATAAGTTTTTTGTTCTCAAAAGACGCCCCAAATTCAATGACGCGTTTAAGATCGAACTCATCTTTGCCATCGGACATATGAATAAAATAGCTGTAAGGCTCCAGTGTTTTAAAGTGGTCTTTTTCCATAAAAGCAACCTCTTCGGGATCGAGCTTTTTATTTTTATTTTTATCGTAATCGTCCATGAGCATCGCCGAACTCATCTCATCAAAGCTCCATGTAAAAATGATCTTCTCCGGTAAAACTTGCACTTTGGTATCGATAAAAACATGCGGATGCGCGCACAAAAAAGTACTGAAACAACAGGCGAAAAAAATCGAGCGAAAAAACACATCTGCTCCTTAAGCAATGAGTAGTATAAAGCCAAGACCTAACATAATCATGAGACTGATGGTCTCGCTGTAGATAAGGATTTTTGGGCTTTTGGTTTGAAAACGATTTTTGGTAAACACGGTTGCAATGGCGGTTAGGGCGATAACACTGCTCATGCCCAAACTCATGCTAAGAGCCGCTAAAAAACCTAAGAGATAGGCTCCCGTGTTGAGTGCAAAAATAAAGATAGTGATGGTTCCAGGGCAGGGAATAACACCCGCACTTAAAACCACGCCCCAGTCCGTACTTTGGGACTTTGGCGAACAGGAGGAGCATTTACATGTAAAGGGATGTGCTGAAAACGAGACACGCTTTGGCGTGCGTTTGATCGCTTGAATTTTCTGCCAGCCCAAGTAGCCAGCAATGCCGATAATGGCAAAAGCTGAGAGCTTCGTTGCATAATACGTGACATCGGCAAAAAAGGCGTTAAAGAAGAGATCAAACAGTGCAAAGATAATGAGTGTCAGCAAGAAGGCTGCAAAGGTATGCACGATGCCAATGAGTGCTGCCATACTAAGGGCCTTGGTGTAGCGATGCTGTGAGGCAAAAAGGTAAGAGCTAACGAGTGCTTTACCATGCCCAGGACCAGCGGCATGCAGTAGCCCATATAAAAAAGAGATGCCTAGAAAGAGCACATAAGCTGTAAAGGTGCCTTTTTCTTTCAAATTCGTGATGGCTGCTTGGATAGTTTGCTGCATATGGGTTAGGCGTGATTGTAACCATGACATCGAAGCTGGAAGTTCTTTTGGTAGTTGTGGCGTTACTTCTTTTACGAGTGGTTCTGAGGGTGGTGTGGTTGTTTGTATCGCTGTACCACTCGTTATTTTGGTGAAAGCAATATGGTTGAAAAGATTGAATTCCATTGAAAAAGGTTCACTTATGGTATGGGTAACCGTATGCACGAGAAATTTAAAATACTCCTCTTTATCTTCCGTTACAAAAGAGAGTTCATCGCCTGCGGTAACTTCTTGATTGACCTTTGTTGTAAAGCGAAAAATCAGTGTATCGGCTTCTTGCCAAAAAGATTTATTGACAATTTTAATGGGAATTTTTTTGACTTCTGCTTGCGTACTCGCACCACTGACGTATTCAATGTTTGTGAGGTAATGACGCTTTGCTATATAGTTTTCTAAGATAATTTTAATGCGCTCTAACTCTTTGGGATCAAGTTTGTTGTTATGATTTTCATCGTAACGCGCTATCAGTGTGTTAATAAAATCTTGGCTAAATGTCCATTGAAAGGTTATAGTCTCAATTTTAGAAGGCGTTCCCTCTAGGTTGATTTTAATCGTTGCCGAGGGTGTATAGAGGGCACACAACGCACAGGCACACAGCTGATAGGGTAGGGCTAAAAACAAAAATGCAAAAAGAAACTTTTTTAACATACTTAAAACGCTCGTGTGGACATAGGATTGAGTAAAAACCAAATACCTAAAGCGATGACACATAAAACACCCACAAAGCGCAGTGCCCAGAACCAACGTGGTTGTGTTACGATAGGACGTGCTTTTTGAAGGGTGTTAACCAGCAATCCTGCAAGCGAAATGGTGAGACCCATACCAAGGCTCATAAAGACAGCCGCGATCATACCAATCGTGATATGTCCCAACGTGATGGCAAAAAAGCAGAGGGTAATCACACCGGGACAGGGTACAACGCCTGCTAAAACAACGACACCAAAACGGCTTTTATGGGGGCGAACATTCTCTTTCGTAATGCTACGTGAACGCCAAACGTCATACAGTAACCAACAGCCCATGAGAACAATGAGTGCACCTGAGATTTGAAACAGAGGGGGGTTGACTTGGCGAAAAAGCTTCATCGCACTGATCTGAATCAGATACGTTGCCGCTAGTGTCACAAGAAGTGCGGAGAGTGCATGCACAATGGCGATTAAAAAGCCTATTTGAAACACGTGAGAGCGTTTGGTAGGGTTGGCTAAAAGGTAGCCTGCAACCAGCGCTTTACCGTGCCCGGGGCCTATGGCATGAACTACGCCATAACCAAAAGAGAGTGCAAAAATAAGTAACATCGGCATAAGGTTTCCCTCATCAATGGCTCGAAAATGAGCAGAGAGTTCGGTATTGAAATAGCGATTTGCTTCAGCAAAACTGAGGGCAATAGAAGAGAGGGTCATGGTAGCTCCAAAAGGTATCCGTAATAATAGGTGTTATCGACTTCTTTTAAGGTGTAGTGTGCCGTTGAGTGGATATGCGCAGATTCAAGTGATAGAGCACATAAAAAAGATTCATCCCAAAAGCCAATAGATTTTTTTTGGTGTTCATATGGCTTTAAATCAACGCAGAATTCTACCACAAAACTATTTCCTATTTGTGAGAGTTGAATGTTTTTAGGAGAAAGCGTTATCTTTTTCTTCGCAACTTTGAGGTTCGTAAAAAAAGAGAGTTTCTCAAGAGGATTAAAAACCTCTTTCTTAAAAAGGTCTACTTCTTTAGCATCGAAAATGTGATTATGGTCTGAATCAAAATCTTCCAGTAATGCTGTGGATGTCATTTCATCAAAAACCCATTTAATTTTAAGCTCAGTGCCTCTAAGATCTAAATAAACATCTATAAATGTATGTGGGTGTGCATATCCAATGGAAATAAAACAAAAAAAGAGCAGGATATATTTTGCCATAGAAGTACTTTTGTCCTAAGATTATAAAAGGTATTGTAGCTCAAAAAAAGTAAATACAACTTAGTTGCACTTATCGAGGAGCGTACATTATAACACCAACACCAATCAACGCAATCACACCTCCAATAAGATCAAAACGATCAGGAATCACTCCATCAACTGCCCAACCCCAAAGTAGGGAAAGTGCAATAAAAATACCGCCATATGCGGCATAAACACGCCCAAAATTAGCAGGTTGCAGTGTTGGAATAACACCATAAAGCACTAAAACAGCAGCGCCAATAAAGGCATAATGAATTCCTTTGCCTTCCCTAAGCCACAGCCAAATGAGATAGCCTCCACCAATTTCAAAAATGCCTGCAAGAACAAAGTAGCCCAGTGATTTAAGATAGTCCATCATCTCCCTTTGAAACATTACTGTGATTATAGCATGCAATAAAATGATAACAACTATCAAGTTTAAAAGAAATTAAGGTTGTTTATCTTACAATTTCAATAACAATTATCAAAAAGGAGAAGTGATGTCAGCAGTACTTGTCATAGGTGGCGATAAAATTGATTCAATAACCTCTGTTTTACAGGATTTCTCTTTTGAGAAGGTCACACATTGGGATGCAAGAAACCCTTCTGTGGTTAAAAAAGAGATTCCACAAGATGTCACGTTGGTGATTATGCTTACCAATTTTTTAAACCACAACGCGATGAATAAATTCAAAAATGAAGCCAAGCGCAAAGCGATTGAATTTATCTGTGCGAAACGTAGCGAAAGCTCTGTCTTTTGTGAACTCTGTAAAAAGTACAATCCTAACGGCGGATGTATGCTCGAAAAATAAGCGTTATGAGTAAGCCCTAACGTGCATTAGGGCTTATTTTAGCTATTCCCAAAGGTTTTATGATGTCTATCCCTACGATTCTTACATACGAACAATTTCTCAATTACGATGATATATGCAAAATCATTGATACCCAAAGTTTTTGGGTCGAGTATGAACCCATCATTGATATGAAAAATGGTGACATTTATGGTTACGAAGCACTGGCTCGTTTTGTTTTAAATGGCAAACAGATCCCACCCACTCCCGTTTTACAAGTAGCACATCAAGTGAAAGAGCTTTTTTTCAGGCTTGAACGTGCTCTAAAAATCATGCAACTTTCACATCGCCCTAACGAAGGGGGAATGCTGTTTGTTAACATTGATCCGCATAATTTTAGTGATGGTGAAAAGATCGCCTATTGGCATGATCTTTTTGAGGATGTGCATGATGTTTGCATTGAAGTTACTGAAAATACCGATGACATGCAAACAACACTGCTCTCACACTGCTTGGATGAGATACAAAAAAGTGGCATTCCCATTGCGCAAGATGACATTGGTAATGATCAAAAGCCGTTTTGTTTTGACCTTACCAAACGTGCGCAGTTTTTAAAATTTGATCGTACATGGCTTTTGAAAATTAGAGCATGCAGCGATTATCAAGAGATTCTCAAAGGCTTTTTGAGCTTTGCTAAAGCACAAGGTAAAAAGAGCATTTTGGAGGGTGTTGAGAGTGAAGAAGACTTTTGTGTTGCAAAAGCGTTAGGTGTTGATTTTGTGCAAGGTTACATCTTTAGCCACTTAAACATCAGCAGTAAAATCGCTAACGATAAAGGTTAAAAAAGAATGCAAAAAGTGTGGTTGTTTCTCACTCTTATCATGACATTGACGCATGCTTCCTCGTCCAATGATTTTGTAATGGATATGATTCAAAGTGACTTGGAGAGGACACTCAATCTTTATAAAATCGGCGATAGTAAAAATGCCAAAGAAGCGTTGAAATTTGCACTGTATCATGGCTATCGTAATACAGGGTTTAAAAGCCAAATCGAAAAAGAACGTTCTTTTGAAGAAGCCAATGCTATGGAGGAAAAGTTTTTAAGACTTGAGGCATTGATCGAAGATCCTCATCAATCGCATCTTGTTATTTTGGAAATGAATGTTTTGCAAGAAGCTATTCGTGCTGTTTTGCCAAAACTTTCTCCTTTGATGAAACAAGCGACGATAAAAAATTGGCACAGTGTTGCACAAGAAATAAAAGAGGCTCTTTTAGAAGCGATTGTACTTTATGAGCATAATGCCATTAAACAAGCCGTTTCTAAAGTTCAATCCGCCTATTTCGATATTTTTGAAAATAGCGGTATGGAAGAGGCGATTTTAGCATTGAGCGAGGATCGTAAACTCAAAGCAGAGCAACGTTTTAGAATTTTTTCAGAAATGATGAAAAAAAAAGAGGCGGTCACGACACTTTTAAATTATACGGAAGAGATGGATCGTGATTTAAAAGAGTTGGCTTCCGCGATGACGCCCCAAGAGTTGTCTTCTAGGCGAGAGATGGAAAGCATCAATCAAAAGCATATTTTTCCATCTCAATGGTTGCTTATAAGTGCACTTTTTTTGTTAATTCCTATGGGTGGATGGTGGTTTTTATTGAAAAAGCAAAGGAATAGGGAGTGAAAAAAAAGGCTTTATGGCTGATTGTTTCTATTGCATTTCCTTTATTGGCGTTGCTTTTTATTTTTTTAGGTCAAAACATTGAAAAATACAACAATCTTGAGCAGATGTGGGCACGAAATGAAGCTTTCCGTGCTTTTTATATGCTAAAAGGGTTTTGGAATGAGAAGAAAGTAGACTTAAAAAATACAACCCAAAGTGCTTTTGATATTGTTATCAACCCTAGCCAAAGCCAAGAAGATCTCTTGTTAAAATTTGGCATTGACAAAGATTTGCTTGAAAAAACGCTTCAAAAAGAGCCATTTGCACTTCTAAACATCTCTAAAGACAATAGAAAATGGGCTATTTTTACAGTTATTGAATCGTTTGAAACACCACGTTATGGCGGTAAAATCTTTTTTGTTGATGAGGTGTTGGCAAAACGCTTTAGCGAATTTTTGCAAGGAAGCGTTCAGTTTGTTATCTTTGATTCGTCTTTGTCTTTACCTTCATCAATACTCTTTTTTGAGGACAAAGAGGAGCGTTATTTTATTCAAAAAATAGGTAGCTTTACGGATATTTATATCCCTTTTGCCCCTTCGCTCTACTTAAAAGTAACGTTTGATCGCGGTATTTTTTCTTTTATGAAAGAAGATTTGTATAAAAGTATGTTCTATTTCATCTTTATTTTGGGGACTATTCTTATTCTTTTTTATATTCTTCTTGATCGTTTAGTGCTATCTCACATCAGATATATCTCAAATCAGATCCAAACCATCAAGTCCAGCCCCAATGATTTGAGTTTAAGGATTACATGTAAAAGCAAAGATGAACTTGGAAAAATGGTTCTTTGGATCAATGAGATGCTTTGTGAGATTGAAACATCTCAGAGAAAAGCGTTAGGTGACAAGGAGGTGTTATTGGAAGAGGAGCGAAATTTTTTACAAACGATTATCGACTCTTGGCAACATGCGCTTTTGGTCATTGATCATGAAAAAATTCTCAAAGTCAACGATGCTTTTAAAAAAATATTTGGCGATTCATCGGAGCGTGTTAGTGCTCAACAAGAAGCTTTATTTATGCCTTTGCTGCATGCTCAAAATCATGAAACCATTAAAATTTATCTTTGGGAGCGCCATTTCTTCTTTACCATCAATACCAAACCTCTCTTTCAAAATAAACGACTCATTACGCTGACCGATGTTTCAAGTTTTAACGAACAACTGCAAATGCTTCAAAAAAAAGCAATGTTGGATCCGCTGACATCTCTTCTGAATCGAAATGGTTTTTTTGATCGTTTACAACAGCCACTAAGTGAAGAAAAAGCAGGATGTATTATCTTTTCGGATATTGATAATTTTAAAAAAATTAACGATACCTATGGACATGATATCGGCGATAAGGTGTTGCAAAAGGTAAGTCGCTTAATTCAAAGTATGCTTCGAAGCAGCGACGTGGTGGCTCGTTTTGGAGGAGAAGAGTTTGTGATATGGGTTGACGCTGATGTCCACAAGACGCTTCACATTGCTGAAAAAATACGTCAAGGTATTGCCGAAACAAGCATAGAATCTTTACATGTAACATGCAGTTTTGGCGTGAGTGTTGTTGAAAATTGTGCTTTTGAAGAGGCCATCAAACGAGCAGATGAAGCGATGTACATAGCAAAAAAGAGTGGAAAAAACCGCGTCTGTTTAAGTACCAACAGATCAGAATGACGAAAAATATACTGCTATAATTTGATAAGAGTTATTAATTTCATAGGAAATTAAGCTCAAAAAGTCTAACATTCTGATAATGGTTATTATGAAAATAGAGGAAAGATGGAAAATATAAAACTTGCCGTGGATTACGGTGCATTAGGAATTTTGCTCTTGATGAGCATTTTAGTTGTAGGTTATGCGATTGAACGCTTTGCGTTTTTTAAAGCGTTACATGTAAAGAGTTATGAGAGTAAAAACAGGCTTGAACGCGATGTTTCTAAAAACTTAACGATCATCTCTTTGATCGGCTCAAATGCTCCTTATGTGGGGCTTTTGGGAACCGTTGGTGGTATTATGGTGGTCTTTTACGAGATCGGCATCAGTGGAGGTGCTCTTGATACGTCTAAGGTTATCGTAGGCTTGGCATTGGCGCTTAAAGTGACCGCGGCAGGGTTGATCGTAGCGATCCCTTCGACGATGATTTACGGTGCGTTTTTGCGTAAAGTCGATGTAGCTGTCAGTGAGTGGGAAGATGAGAGCATTAAAAAGAGTTGAGGGGATCAATGTCGTCCCACTCATCGACATTATGCTGGTTCTGCTCACCATTGTTCTAACCGTCTCCTCGTTTATTGCCCTTGGTAAAATTGAGATAACGCTTCCACAAGCAAGTCAATTCACGAAAGTTGAGCCTAAATTTTACGAAATTGGCATTACGGCGGATCATCAGTTTTTCATCAACGGTGAGTTTACCAGTAGGGATGCTTTAGTGACGAAGTTTGAAACACTTACCAAAGAAGACTCTGTTGCTATTAGTGCCGATAAAATGGCTGCTTATGAAGATTTTATCTATGTGATTGATCTTTTAAAACAAAAAGAGATCGAGAAAATTGGTATGGTTGTCACTAAAAATGAGTAACCACTCCAGCATCGATGAAATTGTGCAACCTTGTATTGCCTATGAAGGTAACGTTTAATGGTATGGCTGAAAAGACAGAGTCGTAAATGGCATATGTGGTTGGGAGTTGTTTTTGCCATTCCTCTTTGTGTGGTTGCTCTAACAACACTTTTTATGGCACATGATAAAGCGATACCCTTGGAACATTTACATGTAAAAACATCTTTTTTCCCTGGATATGAAGACGAAAAATACACAAAAGCTGAACTTCGAGCCTATTTGGATGATGGTAAAGGGACTCTTTATTTGGGATACAAACAAGGTCTTCAGATCATACGCAAGGGTGAAAAAGAGGTGGTTGCTTTTTTTGCAAATCACGATATTCGCAAACTAATTCTTTTTCGTGATCGTGTCGTTATTGGATCGAGAAATGGGCTTTTTATACAAGAGAATGAGGGCTTTTTCAATGCCCTTAAAGAGACTATCTGGGATATTTCGATCGTTAATAATGAACTATTTGTTGTCAGTAAAAATGGACTTTTTCACTCAAAAGATCTTAAAGAGTGGGAAAAAATAACCACTCCCCAAACCGAAATGGCAGTCGATACGGTTTCACTTAAAAAACTTACGATGGATTTGCATACAGGGAAAGCACTTTTTGGTGAGAAACGAATGTGGATATGGCAAGATATTTTAGCCCTTTGCCTTCTTTTTTTTATCTTCACAGGCGTTTATCTTTGGTATACCAAAAAACGTCAAAAGACCCGTGTATCAAGGAGTGAGCTATGTTAGCAAGAGAGCGTATTAAAAGCGTAAATCGTGAAGTAAGTGGGCTTTGTCTCTCTTTTGTACTTCACGGGGTGGTTATTGGGTTTTACCTTCTTTTTTTGCATCAAAAACCTCTTGAAATCATACAGGGAAAAACCGTGGTTTTGGAAATCTCAAACATTGAGCGCATGGCGCCAAAGCCATCTGTTCCCACACCTCCAACGCCTGTGCAAGAGGTAAAAAAAGTTGAGCCTGTAAAACCCATTGAAAAAATAAAACCTCTGCCAAAACCGATGGTGAAAAAAGAGGTGCTCATTCCTGAGCCGACACGCGAAGAGGTCGTAACTGCTTCAGAGCCTGTGAGCGCAGTACAACCGAACATTGCGCACGAAGTTTCCCCTATCACACCTACTTCTACGAGTGCTGAGCCGTATGAAAAAACCGACTTTGAGATCATTCGCGATAAAGTCCTAGCGCGTCTGATTTACCCAAGCATAGCGCGTCGCATGGGCTGGAATGGCGTGGTTCATGTAGCTCTGTTGATTGACACCGATGGAAGGTTGGTGAGTGCAACACTTCATCAAAGCTCAGGGCGATCTATGCTGGATGATGCCGCTTTGGAAGCCGCATTGAAGTTAAGAGGCGACCAACTTCCAAAGCCCAAAAGCTTGAGTACGGTTATCTTGCCGATAGCATTTAAGCTCAAATAAGCTTCTTTTGTAATGTTTGAACGCTACTATAAAGAATTGGTGGGCTATTTTAGCCGAACACTGGGTGATACTGAGCAAGCGAAAGATGTGGTGCAAGAGACCTATCTTCGCATCAGTGCCATGGGAGAGCGTGCTGATGCTGTACTTGAACCTCGTGCTTTTTTGTACCAAACGGCTAAACGCATCATCATTGATGAGTGGCGCAAAAACAGACATTTTCACCCTATGGCATTTCATGAGGCAGAACAGGTAAGCACTGAACATGAAGAACCCCTTGAGCATCTCCTCTCCTCCAATCGCATGAAAAGCTTACACCATACGATTAACGCTTTGCCTCCTCGTTGTCAAGAAGCTTTTAGACTTCATAAGTTTGATGGCTACTCGCACAAAGAGATTGCGGAGATGATGGGTATTAGTAAAAATGCGGTTGAAAAACATATTATTAAAGCACTCATAGCATGCAAACAAAGTGTCGATGCAATGCAGAAGGAGGATGTATGAGTCAAGCGTGGGTAGATGAAATGGCAGCGCTTTGGTTTGTCAAGGCACAAGATGGAATGAGTGCTTCGGAGAAAAATACATTTGAAAAATGGTTACATGTAAATCCCGCGCACCAAAAAGCCTATACTCAATTTGAAGCGTTATGGCATGAATTGGATGGGCTTGCTCCCAGCCAAAATAGAGCCTGTCCACAAAAGCGTGTTAAGCCTTGGTGGGGTTATGCTGGTGTTGCCGCCATTGCTTTTTTTGCCATAGGTATTTTACAATGGAATGCATTCTCAACGCGTCTTGAACTAGCGCAAAATCTTGTAACACCTGTAGGGGCAATGCGAGAGTATACCCTGAGTGATGGAACAAAACTGTTTCTTGATACCGACAGCAACGTGAGTGTTGAGTACTATGCACACAAGCGTTTGGTCAAACTTCATCAAGGTCAAATAGCGTTACATGTAAGCAAAGATACAACACGACCTCTTTTTGTGGATGCCTACAATGTTCAAGTTCGTGTAACCGGAACGATCTTTGAAGTACGTCATGTGGAAGATGAAGTGCGTGTCAGTGTGGAAGAGGGCAGTGTCGATGTCTCATCCAAACGCTCGCATGATGGCGAATTCATTAAACGAGCATCGTTATATGCCAAAGATCAGATAATCTTAGATGAACGAGGTTTTGTTCTCTCCACGCTCAAATTGCAAAATGACGCTATAGCTCCGTGGCGAAATGGACGTTTGGTTTTTGATAAAACACCGCTAGAAGATGTTTTGTTTGAATTTGAACGCTATGGCGCAAAACCAGCTTTTATTGCCTCTTCACAGCTTGCACTCATGCCACTCTCTGGTAGTTTTGAGATTGAGCGCTTTGGTAGCTTCTTAGAGTTATTGCCTAAAGTATTGCCTGTTAAAGTCACACAGGATCTTCATTCTATTGCGATTGAGAAACTGTAATAGATTTCTTTCATACTCCATGAAAACATCAAAAGTGAAAAAATTTCAATCTTTTTGATAATGGATGTCAGGTTTATGTTTTTTTCTACGTCTTCTCTTATATGAAAACAATTATCAAATTAGGAGAAAGACCCATTATGAAATTTCGTCACATCTCGATTGCCTTAGCCGCAGCCTTAGCTATCACTTCCCCTCTCTTGGCGGAGAGTTCTACCACATTACATGTAAATAGTGTCGAGCAGAGTTTAAGCACGGCACTCAATGCTTTTGCCAAAGAGGCAAAGCTTCAGCTCATTGTTGATTCAAATCTTATTGAAGGAAAAAAAGCACCTACTTTACAAGGTGAATTGAGCCTTAAAGAAGCTTTTGAAAAGCTCTTGAAAGGCTCTGGACTTGAAGCCATTATACAAGGGGACAGTGTCATGATTCAAAAGATCACGACAGCACACAATAGCACCCTAGAAGCCATTGCAATTACCGCAAGTGCGGATGCTTCCGCTGAGGGTGTTATGCCTTCTTTTAGTGGGGGACAAGTTGCACGTGGAGGAAAAGTAGGTATTTTGGGCAACAAAGATATTATGGAAACACCTTTTACGGTGACTTCGTATACCAATGAGTTGATCCAAAATCAACAAGCCAACAGCGTAGGCGATGTTCTTTTAAATGATCCTTCTGTAAGAGTTGCGCGTGGGTTTGGAAACTTCCAAGAGTCATATTTTATTCGAGGCTTCATCCTGAATTCCGATAGTGTGGCTTACAATGGACTTTACGGATTACTTCCTCGACAATACATCTCAGCAGAACTGTTTGAGCGTGTTGAGGTGCTTCGTGGAGCATCTGCATTTTTAAACGGCGCAAGCCCTGGAGGCGATGGATTAGGTGGGGCTATCAATCTGCTCCCGAAGCGTGCTCCTAACGAATCGTTAGCGCGTGTTACCGTAGGCACTGAGAATGGTGAGCAAGGTTTAGCTTCCATCGATGTGGCAGAGCGTTTTGGAGAAAATAAAAATACAGGTGTACGCATCAATGCCGCGCATAAAGAGGGTGGAACAAGTGTCGATAATGAAAATGTAGAGCTTAATCTCTTCTCTATAGGTTGGGATTATCGCAATGACAATCTTAGGCTCTCTGCCGATGTCGGGCACCAAGAACACCGCATTAAAGAGACACGTACCAATGTAACACTCTCAGGCGTCACCGTCGTTCCTGATGCACCTAGTGGAAGTAGTAACTGGGCACAACCTTGGAGTTACTCGAACGAAACCGATACCTTTGGAAGTTTTCGTGGAGAGTATGACCTTAGCTCATCATTGACAGCATGGCTTGCCGCTGGTTTTCGTCGCAGTGAAGAGGCAAACTCATTAGCAAACCTTACTGTTACCGATGGAACAACGGGTGCAGGTTATGTCACACGTTTTGACAATACCCGCGAAGATGCTGTTAATACTGCAGAAACGGGTATTCGAGGGAAAGCGGAGACTTTAGGTGTTGGGCATGAGTGGGTTTTTTCTGCCAATTACTTTGAACTTAAGAAAAAAGCCGCTTACAAATGGGACTATTTCAATCACTACAATACCAATTTGTATAACCCAACATCGTACAGCTTGCCTGCTTGGAGTGGTGGTGGATTTAGCGGTAATGATTTAGATGATCCAGCCCTTACCGGAAAAACGCGTCTAACCAGCTTTGCTCTAGGCGATACACTCTCTTTGATTGATAATACGCTTCTACTCACCGTAGGGGTACGTCAGCAAAAAATTGATGAGAAGGGATATGACTACAACACAGGAATACTTTCCAGCTCTTATGTGAAAGATCGCGTTAGCCCTATAACAGGGATTGTTTATAAACTTACAAATCACTTCTCGATTTATGGAAATTATGTTGAAGGTCTGAGCCAAGGAGGTTCTGCTCCTTCAACCGCGGCTAACTATGGTGAGAGTTTATCGCCGTATGTTTCCAAACAAAAAGAGGTGGGTGTAAAGTATGATAGCGGAAGCCTCGGCGCAACACTTGCACTCTTTAGCACCACAAAACCAAGAGGTGTTGTTAATGCAAGCAATGTCTATGTTGAAGAGGGAAAAGATCGTCATGAAGGTGCTGAACTCACTGCTTATGGTGAATTGATGGAAGGGCTTCGTGTTTTAGGCGGTATTACCCTTTTAGATGCAAAACAAGTTTCAACTAACAATGTTACAACTGATGGAAAAGATGTCATAGGCGTGCCAGAAAAGCAGGTCAATGTTGGTTTTGAGTGGGATGTTCCTGGTGTTTCGGGACTGAGTTTAGATGCGCGTTTAATTGTGACAGATGAGGTGTATGCAGATGCTGCCAATACCCTTAAAGTTCCAAGCTGGGAGCGTGTTGATGTGGGCGCTCGCTACGTCACCGTTATGGATAAACACATGGTGACATGGCGTGCTCGTATCCTCAATGTTGCCGATACGAATTACTGGGCATCCAGCGGTGGATACCCCGATAACGGCTACCTTGTTCTAGGCGCTCCACGAACCTTTATGCTCAATGTTTCCGTTGACTTTTAAAAAAGAAACGCAATTTTATGAAAGACAACAGAAGTTTGAGATGGCATAGTACTCTAGGCGTTGCGATAGGATTTTTCATCCTTGTAGCAGCGCTGAGTGGCTCTGTCATCGCGTTTTATCATAGTTTAGATGCCACGGTGAATCCATGGCAAATCAGTATACCGCTTGAGAGACAACCGAGTGACCCGCTAAGTCATATTGCGCAGATTGAGGCGAGCGTTGCAGGGGCAAAAGTGAGTTGGGTAAGCCTCAGCTTGAGCCATCAAAGCAGTTGGCACTATTTTTTATTTCCTAAAAATATAGCAAAACCTATTGAGCACAATGAAGTCTATCTCGATCCTTACTCTGGAGAGATTAAAGGTATGCGTTTATGGGGAGACATCACGCAAGGATTGACCAACGTGATTCCCTTTATTTATAAGTTGCATTACTCGCTTTATCTTGGAAGTGTTGGTGGATTAATCATGGGATTGGCCGCACTGCTTTGGCTCATTGTGCTTGTATGTGGGGTTTGGATCACCTTTCCAAAGTGGAATAGTACTTTTTTAACTCAATGGAAAAAGAGCTGGGAATGGCGTTTTAAAGGCGATGTTAGAGCTAAAAGTTATCTGTTGCATAAAACAGCAGGACTTTGGTTTTTACCTTTTTTGATTCTTTTGGCTTGGTCTTCATTTGCTTTAAATTTGCATGAACTTCACGAGCATCTTTTAAGCTCCGTCATGACGTTTCAAACCGAATACGACCGAATAAAAGAGCTTAAAAAGCCACGCACTAAGCCAAAATTGGGGTGGATGGAAGCGAGAGAAAGAGGGCGAACTTTGATAAGTGAGCTTTCCGTTAAAGAGGGATTTGAAATTTATGAAGAGTCTTCCATTATGTACAATGCTCTTAAAGGAATTTACATCTACAGCGTGAGAAGTTCACGTGACATTGAAATAGACCACGGTGGAACAACCGTCTATTTTGATGGTAACTCTGGAGTGCTTAAAGCTTCGTTTATTCCAACGGGAAAAGCCAGTGGAGATACCTTGACACAGTGGCTTGAAGGGCTTCATAAGGGAAGTATTTGGGGATTGCCTCATCGTATTGTTTTATCGACATTAGGCCTACTCACAACCCTTTTTGTGCTCAGTGGATTTTACTTATGGTGGAAGCGAAGAAGTAAAGCTTCTTTGAGAATACAATAGGTGCTGTTTACACGGTAGATTCTTTGTTAAACCGAAAGAAAAAGTGTGCGCCGTGTCTGCTTTCATAGGTGATTTCGCCTTGCAATTGGTTGATGACAATGCCCTCTATGAGTTGCATGCCAAGAGTGGTGTGCTCTTTGAGTGAAAATGCTTTTCCTAAACCTTTGCCTGTATCGTGAATTTCCAGTAAGCAGTGATGTTCTTTACATGTAAAGGTGATGTGAATTTCTCCACCTTTTTTATCAAAGGCGTGTTTGATGGCGTTGGTAACACATTCGTTAATCAAAAGCCCGCACGAGAGCGCTTGTTCAATGCCAAGTGTCATAGGTTCAATCTTTACATGTAAAACAATATGCGCCTCTTGTGTAGCGTACGTTTGGCGCATATTTTCGATGAGTCCCTCCACATAAACATCCAACGAAATATCGATGAGATTGGTGGATTGGTAGAGTTGGCGATGCAGGAGTTCAATCGCATAGATGCGCTCTTGAAGTTCCAGTAACAGCGCTTGTGCCTCTTCCGTCTTGGCTTGATGCTCTTTGAGTTGCATGAGCGCTATGATGATGGAGAGGTTGTTTTTCACACGGTGATGAATCTCTTTTAAAAGCACCTCTTTTTCACTGAGAAGTTGCTCCAACTCTAACGTGCGTTTAGCGACTTTGGCATCGAGTGTTTGAATGTTCTCTTGCAGTGAATCGAGCATGAGATCAAACGTTTGAGCAAGCAAGCTAATGTCATCATCGCCCGCTATGCGACTTCGCTCTTGAAGATTACCATTTTTGATGGTTTTCGCAACACTTAAGAGGCGGTCTATTTTACATGTAAAGCCTCTAAAGAGTAACCATCCCAACCCAAATGCTGAAAAAATAGCAATAAGAATGGCAGGTAAAAACTTCATAATGATCGGATCAAGATCGCGGTAAATTTCCTCTTCGTAGAGGCTTGCCGCGAAGATAAAGGGGTACTCTCTGCTTCCTTTAAAGTACCGCACCCATGTCAGAGCTGGGTAAAGCTTCCCACTGGGGTCGTCCACTTTGGGTAAAAGATGATGAATGGGCTTTCCTTCTTTTGCCGCGCTTAGGTAGTCCGATGTTTTTAGACTTCCCGTAAGGGGTTGATCGGTGGGGGAGGATTCACTAACACAGCAGGCGGTATTGAACATTTTTGCGCTCTCATCGTGGCTTTTACGAAACGTCGTATTGTGGTCACATTGCCTTTCACTTCCATCGATCCACATCATGTAGGCAAAACCTGTACTTTCGTTTTTGATGTTTTGAAAACTCTGTTTGAGCATAGAGCCGATGGTGGCTTCAAATTCACTGCGGCTTTTTAAAAACTCTTGCGTGTGGCAGAAGAGGGCAATGTTATAGTTGCTTTGAGGCACGGCTTTTAAGTAGAGGTACTCTTTATCGCTTGCGGGACAGATGTTGATGCGCTGTGTTTTATCGTACACGCTCCATTGCTCATACTGAGGGAAGAGGGTTGAAAAAAACGGTGTGGCGCTATCTAAAAGCCCTTTTGTACCGTAAATGACTTGATTGTTTTGCATCAAAAGGGCATTACATGTAAAGTTTGAAAAGTGTTTTTCTAACAGTGTAATGAGCGTTTGCTTCTCTTTGTTAGGGTGTTCTCTGTACGCGTCTAAAAGCTCGTGCAGTCTGTTTTGCATCTCTAAATTCATCTTTTCCCAATACGAGGCGTTGTAAAGAGAGTTGACATGAATGGTGAGCAAAACTTGATTTTCCATGTTGGATAGAAGTCTATCAATGGTATCGGTTTCGCTCTGCAAACGTTCATTTTGCCATGTGGGAATAACAATTGACATCATCACCACAAGGATACACAGCACAATGGCACTCAAAGAGAGTGCAAATTTTGCTGAGAGTGAGAGGGTGCGGAAGATACTTTGGTATTTAGACATTCAAACGATACCCTGCCTCAAAAATATTTTCCAATAAAGGCGCATCTATTTTTTGACGAAGCCGATACACAAGGTTTCTAAGCTTCGAGAGATCGTTGTACTCTTCTCTCCAGATGTAGGCGCTGATATGCTCAAAACTGACCGTATTTCCAGCGGATTCGCTTAAAATTTGGAAGAGTTTGATCTCATTTCCTGTGAGTTTGACACTTTCATTTTTATAGGTAAGCACACCACTGGTACGATCAAACCTATACCCGCAAGGTAGATCGATGTGAGGGGTTGTGGTGCGAGTCAGTTCTAACGTGGGGTGAAAGTAGGAGTGTTTATACCATGCCGCTTGGAGTGTTGCTTTAAGATCATTAGGGCGAAAAGGTTTAGAGAGATAACCATAAGGTTCTGACTCCATCGCCATTTTAAGCGTGGTGTTATCGCAATACGATGTGAGATAAACAATAGGTATACGGTGGTTTTGCCAGATGTAACGCCCCGCATCCGTTCCACTTTTTTCGCCTTTTAGATGGATGTCTAACAGTACCATGTCAGGTAAGTGCGTATCCACATGCCGCATCGCATCATCAGCGGTTACTTCAACTCCACTGATGGCATAGCCAAATTTTTGCAGATTCATTTTGAGTTGCAATGCTAAAATAGTTTCATCTTCGACAACTAAAATTTTAATATCTTCATTTTTTTTACGCATTTGCTCTATTTTCCTCTAAATGAGATTTTGATATGATTTCTTTTGACTATGATAACAAATATCATTTAAAAAGAGAATAAAGGAATCCAAAAATGGCTTTTCAAAGAGGAATTAAAAAGAGTTTAGGGTTATCATTGGTCGCAACTGCCCTTTTAACCAGCGTTGTGATAGCTGATGATCAAAAACTAGAAACAGTTGAAGTGTGGGAGACTCAAGTCACCAGCTCTTCCATCAATGTCGGAAGCAGTGCGATAGAGACCAAACAAGCCGATCATCTCAGTGACCTTTTGCGTGATCTTCCCGGTGTCGATGTGGGTGGAACGCATTCGATTAATAACCGTATCAATATTCGTGGTCTCCAAGATGAAAACTTAGACATTACCCTAGATGGTGCCAAAGTACAAAATGCCAACATGTTCCATCACATTGGAAATTTGCTGATCAACCCTGATATTTTAAAAAAAGCAGACATTCAAGTGGGCACCAACTCGGTAGTGAGTGGTAGCCTTGGTGGCTCGGTTGCATTTGAAACCAAAGATGCGAAAGATCTTTTAAGAGATGGTAAAGAGTATGGTGGTCGCGTCCAAGGCAATTACAATACCAATGACAGTTACGGTAGCTCTGTTTCCGCTTTTGGAAAAATAACCGATAAAGTCGATCTTTTACTCTACCACCATTATGTCAACAACAGTAACTGGGAAGATGGCAATGGGCTTGAAACGTTGGGTGCTGAAGGTGACATTGGCAATACACTGATTAAATTAGGCTATGACATTAGCGATGTTCAGCGCATCGTTTTCTCCTACGACAGGCTTAAAGATGAGGGTGATTACTCTCCACGCCCTAACTTTGGTCGCGGTTACAATGAAGCACGAACAGGAAAATACATCTTCCCAACCGAATATACCAGAGAGACGATCAGCCTGAAACATGAAATCGATCTTGGGGATGCACTTCTGCTTCAAACGACGATTTACAGTAATGAAAATAAGCTTGAGCGCTACGAAAAGCTCAATGGTGTTACCGCTGTTCGCCCGCCTTTAAACGGTGTTGCCCAAACCGAAGGACAACTTGATGGTACGGTAGAGACAAAAGGTATCAACATGAAAGCACAATCTACCGTACTGCTTGGTGGCGTGAATAACACCTTTACCTATGGTGGCTTGTATGATGAGCAAACCAGTAAAGTAAAATGGAAGGGTGCAAAATATGGCGATGACGAAGAAGCAAAAACAGGTGCGCTCTATGTCGAAGATGCACTCTCTTTTAGTAATGGACTAACCTTAACGCCTGGAATTCGTTATAACCATTATGAGCTTGATGGTATTTTTGCCAATATCAATGATGATGAAATGACCTATGGCTTGGCGGCTGAGTATGCTGTCAATGACAATTTAACGTTACTAGCGAGTGCCACAACACTCTATAAAGGCGCTGAGATGGTTGATGTTTTAGCCTCCACACGAACCAGCGCACTTTCAAATTCCAACCTCAAATCCGAAACAGGAATTAACAAAGAAGTAGGCTTTAAATACCAAGTAAAAAATACCATGGGTGTGGATGCGCTTGGTTTTAGTTTCAAATATTTTAATACAGACATTGACGATTACATCGTTTCAAACCCAAGCACAAGTGTGCTTACCAATGGCGGAGAGTTGGAGCTTCGAGGATTTGAAACCAGTGTTGGCTTCCAAAAAGGTGCTTTTAACGCGCTTATTACCTATGCACACTCAGATTCAAAATTTAAATCATCAGCTGAACCCTTGGATGAGCAACCAGGTGATAGCCTTTCTGTTGGATTGGATTATGCGTTTGCTAAAAATTTAACGCTAAGTTGGGATTCATTGTTTGCGTTTGATCTTGATGACCGTCCAGCATCCACTTCAACCACGCGCTATTTGGAAAAAGAGTCGTATAACGTCCATGACATTGCGGTGAAGTGGAAACCGCAGAGTGTTAAAGGATTAACACTGATTGCAGGTGTTGATAATATCTTTGATAAAACCTATGTGGCACACACCTCTATCAACACAGCTTATTATTACCTTGGTAGTTGGGCAAGTGCATCGGACTATGAGCCAGGTCGAAACATCAAGCTCTCATTCTCATATGAATTTTAAGCATGAATGCTTTTCTTAAACTCTATCGCTTTTTGCATGAGCCTAAAACAACTATTGGTTGGGCGCATGGAGTTCTAACACTTGTAGGCGCTTTTTTATTAGCCTACCTTGGTGGCATGAGTGTGACTTTAGTATTAAAAGGAGACGCTGCCATGCGTCTTCTTCCCTCCATGCTTCTCACACCGCTACTGATTTGTTGCTTTGGCTTTTGGCTACTGTTTTCAAAAACTCTTTTACATGTAATGGTAAAAATCGCACTGATGGTATTTTTGAATGCCTGTATCATCGCTTATTTTTAGGAGTGCATATGCTTGAGCGATCACTCATTTACAAATACCTTTACCGTTCACACACCATCATTGGTTTGCTCGTTCTTTTCCTGTTTTACATGAGTACGTACTTTGGAACGCTGACGTTTTTTATGCCTTACCTTAAAGTCTGGGAGTCGCCATCCCGCCATTTTGTCCCACATGAAAACCATGCGTTTAACATCGATTCTCTCTTAGATGAGGTGTTGGAAAAGTACCATTTTATCGGCGATAAGCCTGTGGAGATGATGTTTCCAAGCTTTCGTGATCCGCTGCTTAAGATCTCCTCTGAAGCGCAAAATAGCCTCTACATCAACCCTCTAAGCAATGAGGTTCTAAAAGTTGCCAAAGAGGAAAATCTCATCTCGACGTTTTTTAATGAACTGCATACGGGCATTGTGATTCCACTCATCGGTATGCCACTTATGGGTGCTATGAGTATTGGTATTTTGTTTCTTACTTTTGGAGGCTTTTGGCTTTACTGTCAAAAGCGAAAACATATGGCTTTGCCTAAGGCTGGTTGGAGGCAAACATGGCTTTCTTGGCATAAAATTACAGGACTAGGAGTCATTCCTTACGCCCTTGTATTCGCACTCACGGGATCTTTTTTAGGCTTGATGCTCTCTTCTTCACAGCCATTTGCATGGAGTATGACGCATGGAAATATCAGCAATATGCGTCAACTCGTTGCTCCCATTCTCTTTGCACAGCCAAAATACCAAAGTGTACAAACCAAAAAGCAGATGCTTCCTTTTTCAACACTGCAAACCTTAGCACAAGAGCACTACCCGCAACTTTCTATTACCAATGCAACGCTTTACCATTACGGTAAAGAAGGGGCAAAAGTGCGTTTTAGAGGCTTTGATAAGGAGAATGTAGCACAAAGCGGGCGCACAAATCGCCCGAGCATTACGCTGGATGCGAGCAGTGGCGCTGTGGTGGAGCACAAAACATTAGAGCAAACGCACGGCATCAGCAGAACACTCTCTGTGTTTTATTTCTTGCATTTTGTACCCGATGAAACACTGGGGTTACGTGTGGTACTCGCTCTCTTTGGCGCTGTTTTAGCCATTTCATTGGCGAGTGGTTATCTGTTGTGGGCAGAGAAAAAACTGCACCAACAAGGATTTCTTGGTGATCTGACCAATCGTGTGAGCATTGCCATACTCATTGGTATTATTCCCTCCAGTGCGCTTGTACCTTTTTTGCATTGGGTTGTAGCTTACGAGCTGTTCGATAAAGAGATTTGGATCAGGGGAGCTTTTTATGCCTTTTGGTCATTTTGGCTCTTTTACACGGTCTATGAACGCTCCATTGTCAAGATCATTCGCCTTATGTTAGGAAGTGCTGCATGGTTTTTGCTGCTTTCCGTACTCTTTCACGGGTTAAAAAGTGGCTTTTTCATTTGGCAAAGTTTTCATCAAAAAGCTTGGACACTTTTTTATATGGATATTGCTTTTATTCTAAGCAGTATTGTGTTGTTTTATATGGCAAAGTGGGTGGAGAAAAAAGAGCTCTTTTATCGGTATGAGCGCAAAGGAGTCTTTAATGGTTACTAAGTTTTGGCTCATTTTAATGCTTGCCACACATCTCTTTGCGCATAAAATTGAAGGAATAAACCTCATACTCACACCTCTTGAAAACGACAAGATGAGCATTGAGGGTAAGATGAAAGGTTCGGGTAAAAAACTAGAAGGCAATAAAATTGCACTTATCTCTATGATTGATAAACGCGTACTTGAAGAAGCATTTTTGGAGGGGAATAGAGCTTTACATGTAAAGATTCCGCAGGAGTCTTATTGGGTGTATCTGTATGTGGGTGACCAAGATGTCGTAGAAGAGGGGCCACCTCCACGCGGAGGCTTTAAAAAAGTAGCTGTGTCACAAAAAGAGCGGGCATTTCGCACGATGACAACGCTTTGTTTAAGTTTTATAGCCCTCTTTTTTATCGTTGGAGGATACCGCATATATCATTATAAGAAGCCCGCATTGCAAATGTAATTATTGATAATAAGTATCATGTTATAAAACATTAAGCTCTTTTACTCTATTATACGATAACAATTATCAATAATAAAAAAGGAGATTGTGGATGAAATTGGGTTACTCACGCATTGTTGCGGCACTTATTTTAGGGAGTTCTATTGGTTTTGCCGCAGAGGCGACGAATTTAGAAGAGGTTTTCACCCAAGGTGAAATTACAGGAACCGTGGGCTGGTTCGGGCAACATATCAATGTAAAAGGTGACACACCAAACAGTGGTTTTTCAAATGGCTATTTAAATGTTGGCTTTGAAACAGCGCCACTCCATGGTGTGAGTTTAGGCGTTTCGGGTTGGGGCAGTGCTAAAACGAGTGAAAAAAACGATGACGATTATAAAAGTAATATAGCCGATCACGGGGTCCTTTCTCAAGCTTATGTGAAAATCGAACATGAAGGCATGGGCAAAGTCATCCTTGGTCGCCAAAAAGCTGATTTTAATTGGTTAGCGGATTATATTGATGGTGCGACAGCTGAGATTAGTGCAGTCGAAAACCTTGTATTAAACCTTGCTTGGGCACGTAAATATTCTGTCGTTGATATTGATGAAATCTCAGAATCATTTGGCAAAATCAATGGGAATAAGGGTGTTTATATGTTGGACGCCAAATATACACCAATTGAAGCTCTCGAACTCAACCCTTATCTCTATCATGGGGATAATCTGCTGAATGCTTATGGTTTAAAAGCAACGCTTACGCTAGAGCCAAGTGAAGAGGTTAAAACCATTACCATGGCACACTATGTCACCATTAACAGTGATGTTGCAGATACTAAAGACGGTGCTTTTACACAACTCGAACAAGGTGTTGAACTCTTTGGTGCGAAATTAGCGTTGGGGTATATCAAAGTTGATAAAGATGGTATGGCAGGGCTTGGTACTTTTGGAGATCAACTCCCTTTTGAAGAGCACAACCATATGATAGACGCAGATGCTCAAACTCCTTATATATCAGCTTCTTATGAGATTGAAGGTGTAAAGTTTGAGACAATTTACGGTCAAACTAAATACTACAATGGTGATGTCGATAGAAAACTAAAAGAGAAAGAGTTTAACTTCTCTGTTGGCTATGAGATCATCAAAAACCTTGAGGCCTCTGTGCTTTATGCTAATGTCAAAAATGACAATGATGCTGATAGCTACGATGCATTCAAAGCACATATAGCGTATAAGTTTTAAGGAAAGTGTTTGTCTAACACGCCTTTAGAAGAAGAGCAAGAGAATTTTTGTTCTTCTTCCTTTGAACATTTTTACACCCATTTTGAACGCTTAATGCAAGAATCAGGGATTCGTTACTCTAGCAAACGCGAATCTCTGATTCGTGCATTATTTTTGTGCGACACGTATCTCAGTGCTGAGCAGATACATGTAAAACTATGCAATGAAAACCAAATACATATCTCGTTGGCAACTATTTATAAGATTTTGACATTTTTTGAAAGCTTAGATGTGGTCAGTACCGTGCTTGGATCCCCCAGTAAAATAAAAAAATACAAGCTCAAACGCGCTGTTCATCACGACCATTTGGTCTGCCTTCAATGCGGTGGGATCACTCGTTTTTGCCACGCTGCCATCGAAGAAGAACAAGAAGAAATCCTCGCCTCACATCATTTTAAAGGAACACATCATACACTGACATTGTATGGGTTGTGTGAAAAATGCCAAGAAGAAAAAATTGAGATATTTCAAACTGATAATAATTCTTAAAAAATATTAAGCCAATCTTTATTCTATCCACTTTACAATGTAACTACAAAAGGATAATTATGAACGTTACGGCAGAAAAACTCATTGAACTTGGAGGTTATTTTTCCATTGTTCATCATATTAAGGGGCGCATTCGTTTGCGTGTAAGCCCCAAGATAAAAGAGCACAAGCATCATGTGGGTGTTGAAGACATTGAAGCCTTGCCTGCTCGTATTCATGGAATCAAATCGATTAAGATCAACAAAATTATTGGCTCTTTAACCGTCGAATATGACCACGCTATTTTCCCGCATCACTTATGGGAAAATTTAGTTGCGGGTAAAGAATCGGATGAAATTATCACCATTATCGAGAAACTTGCAAAGGAGATCGTCTGATATGAAAACGACTCAAAAAGTCACTGCCATTTCAAGTTTAAAAGAGGCCTTGCAGCACGCATTTGATGATGAAGTCAAGGCCTATGAAACCTACAGTGCTGTTATTGAAAAATTTGGTGCTGTTTTTCCTTTTATGAACATCATTCAAGCCGAACAGACCCATCAAGATGCACTTGTCGCTGTTGCAACGGCGCATGAAATCATACTTGTTCGTACTGTTCCAGAGCACATCAGCATTCCAAAAACACTTCGTGAATGTTGCGAACTGGGCGTTGCTGCTGAGATTCAAAATATTCAATGCTACGATGAACTTCTTTTACATGTAAAAGATTATGCTGAAGTGCAAGACTTGTTTTACAGACTCCAAGCAGCTTCTTTTAACAACCATTTGCCTGCATTTAGAAATGCTGTAATCTCGTATGCTTCGCCAAAAAATACAGCAGAAGCTAACCCAATGGCGGCATTGGAAGGCATGATGGGACAATGGGGCGAATTTAGCCAAATGGCACAAAAAATTGCCAAAGGTGAAATCAACCAAGAGGAGATCACTAAGCTTTTAAGCTCTAATTTTTCCTTTGTAGCAGGGGCACTTTTAGGCGTTGTGGGCGCAGGTGTTTTAGGTGGTATGGTTCAACCAGAAGAGAACAAAGACGAACATGAAGAAGCGTAAACTTTTAAAGATCAATCCAAGGAGAAAACGATGTTACCATTTATTGTAGGAGCGCTTGCAGGAGCTGCTGCTGTTATCGCATTTAGCAAGAAAAAAGAGCTAAAAGAGGGTTTTGAACAAGGTGTATGCAAAGCCAAAGAGGTTGCGGAAGAAGTGAAGAAAAGTGTCGATGGAACCATTGAGTGTATGAAGTCGAAAAAAGCTTTACATGTAAAAACAAAAGAGGAGGGACAATGACGCCAAAAATAACGATCAATACAGGCACACCTCGTAGTGTAACAGGAAATATTGTGAGTGGAGCCTTGGCAGCGGGTATGGTAGCAACCGCACTCTCTTATACCAAATATAAACAAGCTGAACTCTCTAAAGAAGAAGCCATTAAGCAGAGCCTAAAGCTTGCTGTTCAAGGTGGCATTGCTACTGGAAGTGCTATTGCCGCGGCTAATGCACTTGGGCGTAACAGTTGGTTAGGACTTTTAGGTTCACTCTCTGTTGGAATTGCAGGTATTTATGGGATTGAAAAACTTTATTCTAAAACATACGATCATAAAGCAGTTGATGCAGAAACGATTGAAGAGGACGCAAAATAATGGAACTATTAAACTCACTGGATAAAAATCCTTACATTGGATCAGAACCTGCAAACGAGATAAAAAACGAAGGCAGTATGTTAACCAATCCTGAGCATCTTTTGGGCGCATTTAACACGAAACAGTTCGTCATTGGCGCACTCATTGGTGCTGTAGGAGCGTATTTGCTCACCAACGAAAAAGCACAAAAAAATCTTTTCAAAACCATTGCAAAAGGGTCTGAGATGTTTCAAGCGGGCATTGAAGAGATGAAAGAGCGTTTTGAAGATGCTAAAGCTGAGTTAGCGGCTAAAGAAGCGTAATTTTTCATGCATAAAACACGCCTGATTCACCAAACGCCCCAGCGATTGCGCTATGTGAGCCATGCGCTTAGGTATATCAATACCCATAGTCTCGCAGCTGATCTTAAAAAAATTGAGGGCGTGAGCGAAGTTCGCATCAATGCTAAAATTGGTTCAGTCGTTTTTGAAGGCGATGAGTTGAATGCAGAAGTTCTTTTAAAACACCTTCAAGAACTTAACATTACGCCGTATCAAATGTGTGATACTACCATCAATGCGTGTTTTAATGACCGCGATGAAAAACCAAGTGTAAAAGGCATTGTACGCTCAGGTATAGCATTGGCAGTTCAGCCATTCATTCCTCAGCCCAATCTTAAATTAGCCGTGAGTACACTTGCGAGTATTCCTTTACTCAAAGAGGGAACCATTGAGCTTTTCAGCGAAGGTTTAACCTCAAAAGTACTTGAAGCGATGGCGGTGGGTGTTTCTTTAGCGCGCCGTGATTACACAGCGGCCAATAGTACGAATTTGATGCTTGAAATTGGTGAATACATTGAAGAGACCACCGTTCATAAAAGTGATGATCTTATCAAAGAGCTTGCTAAACCCAATGTCGAAGAGGCGTGGATTGAAGTCGAAGTGGATGGAAAAATTACAGAAGAACGCATCCGTACTTCAGACGTTAAAGTCGGTGACATCATCATTGTCGGTTCAGGCGATACGATTCCCATTGATGGGCATATTATCGATGGAACAGCTTCGATCAATCAAGTTTCGATGACAGGCGAAGCGGAACCTGTGAAAAAAGAGCGCGGTGGACGGGTAATATCTGGTACGGTGGTTGAAGCAGGGCGCATTCGCATCTGGGCTGAACAAGTTGGTGATGACACCGCAACACAGCGTATCAGGCACTACATCAAAAGCTCACTGGATGAAAAGTCCTCCATTGGTCTTAAAGCGACACGTTTAGCCGATAAGTTGGTTCCTATTACCTTAGGAATGGCAGGACTTTCGTATCTTATCAGACGTGATATGGCAAGTGTTGCGGCAGTTTTACAAGCGGATTACTCGTGTGCGCTCAAACTCGCTACACCGGTTGCGTTTAAAAATTCACTCTCTATTGCAGGACATCATGGCATTTTGATCAAAGGGGCCAAAGCGCTTGAAGCCCTTTCCCTTGTTGATACCTTTATTTTCGATAAGACAGGCACATTGACCCATGGTGAGCTTGAAGTGGTAGAGATTTGCTCATTTGATAAAGCATGGAGTGAAGATGCAATTTTAAATCTAACGGCCAGTGCCGAAGAGCACTACTTTCATCCTGTCGCTGAAGCGGTCGTAAAAGCGGCCAAAGAGCGTGGTTTTGTGCATATGCATCATGAAGAGGTTGAGTTTATCGTAGCGCACGGTGTTCGCACCCAAATCAACGGTAAAGAGGCAATCATCGGAAGTCGCCACTTTTTAGAAGAAGATGAGCAAGTCTCCTTTAGCGAGCATGAAGCCAAAATCGAGAAGTGTTTGGAAAATGGCAAGATTTTGTTGTACATCGCGTATAACAACAAGCTTTTAGGCACGATTGGTATGGTGGATCGCGTGCGTGAAAATGCCAAAGAAGCTCTTTTAAAACTACGTTCTTTAGGGGCTAAAGAGATCGTGATGCTGACAGGCGATGTGGAAGATAAAGCCCAAGCTTTAGCCAAAGAGCTTGGCATTGACACGGTGTACGCAAGACTTTTACCAACCGATAAATCCAGCATCGTGCAAGCGCTCAAAGAGAGTGGAAAACATGTTGCGTTTGTAGGTGATGGCATCAATGACGCACCCGCACTCATGAATGCCAATGTAGGCATAAGCATGTACAAAGGCGCTGACATCGCCAAAGCAACAGCTGACATTAGTCTGCTCAAAGATGACATCGAAGCGGTTGTTGAAGCTAAAGTCTTAGCGAATAAAACGATGGCACGTATTCAGAGCAATTTTAATGCGACCGTTGGGATTAACAGTTTTATATTGATAGGAGCGGCTGTGGGCTTGCTCAGCCCTGTTAAAACAGCCTTCTTGCACAATGGAACGACGATTGGATTATTACTCAATTCCATGCAAAAAATTCGTATTGAGAAAAGCTAAGCAGAGTCTTAGGGGAGAGGTTTTATAATTATGATAACTTATATCATAAAGGATATTTATGCCTCTTCTCTTTCCCCTTGGAATTGCCGCGGTTTTAACCTTGGCTTTAACGTATGAGACAGGAAAAAATGCAAAACGTAAATTTGATAAAAAAAGAGCTAAAACTACCAAGCTTTAAAAAATGGGACTTAGATACGAAAAAAGAGGTTGCTAAGATCGGTATGACCGCTTCGATGGCGATTGTGGTTGGTACTTCTTTTGGAATGAAGTCTAAGATTATGAAAAATCTTCATATTGGTGCAGGTGTGGCGCTTGTGGGTTTTTCACTGTGGCATCATATGCTCTATCAGCCGTCTAAAAAAAGCAGTGCCAAAGTGGCGCAAGAGACTACAACGCCTACTGAAGTGACTAAGCCAAAACGAACACGTAAACCAAAACCAAAAGAGGCATAAGTCCTCTTTTAGCGGTTTTGGTAGCGTTTCATTGTTTCGCTAATTAACTCTATTGTGTTATCGATCCCCATTTTAGAGGTGTTGATGCAAAGATTATATTGTGTTGCATCGCTCCATGTTTTTTCTACTAAAAGCTGATGATAGCGCGCTCGCTCACCATCGCTTTGCTCGATCATTTTCTCTGCTTCTTTTCCTGAAACTTTGTAAAGTTCTTCTATACGTTTTTTGCGAAACTTAGTATCTGCGTATAAAAAAACACTCAGATGATTTGGGTTGTCACGTAAAATGTGCGAACCACACCTGCCTATAATGACAGCAGAGCGGTTTTTAGCAATGCGTTGAATAATTTCTGACTCGACTTTAAAAATTGCCTCTTCGGTTGGAACAAAGAGCTGGGGTGGAAGATAAACATCGGGGCTACAGATGGTCGATTGAAAGAAGGATTGCCAAAAAGAGGGCGTTTTTTCATCGATGGATTCAAGGTCATCTTCTTGAATCGAAAACGCTTTGGCTGCTTGCGCTATAATCTCTCGATCAACATAGCCGATGTCGAGTTTTTTTGCTAATTTTTGTCCAATGTAGGCTCCACCACTTCCAATTTGACGGCTAATGGTAATAATCGTATGTAAAGGCTCTTGCATCTGTGCTATCTCCTCAAAGCGAATACTCAATGTACCTAAGTACAGTTGTTAAGTATACTCCTCTCTTCCCTATAAAATAAATAAAAAATTCTCAAAAGAATCTTTTTTACTTCATGTAAGGACACTTTTTTCCGATATACGACTGAGGGCTAAAATTCGCTAGAATAGAGCATAAAGAGAAGTGATAAAGCTTTACATGTAAAGTAAAAATGCTTCCTTGTTTTGAGCATTTATCCACAGCACTCATACGATCATCATGACACGAAAGGCTTTTAAGGGATGTTATCTCTTCGATTCATTATTTTAATGCTTTTTTCATCACTGATGTATGCGAGTAGCTCCTTAACCATTGATGCTAAAACTCCTTTTTACGACCTTCTTCCGCACAGTGAAATTTATATCGATCAAACGCACTCTTTAACGATGGATGATTTTGAAAAAAAAGAGATTGCATGGAGTGCAAATGAGAAAAAGCTTCTGGGTTTTGGCTATGCTCCAAGCTTTGATGTGTGGGTGAAATTTACACTCACCAATGCAACGGATGAAGTCCTTGAGAAGATTCTTGAATATGATAATACGATTACATCCGAAATCCAATTTTATGAACCTCTCCACCAAAATCCTCTTAAAGAGGGTCTTTTTCATATTGACAGTGATCGTAAAACGATCAACCCTATTTTTAGGATTTCGCTTTCACCGCATGAATCTAAAACGTATTATCTTAAAGTACATTCGTATATTACGGCGCTTATCGTTAAGTTAAATCTATGGGAGAGTGAGCGTTTTTATGAAAAAGAGATCGTGCATCAACTCTGTTTGGCACTCTTTTTTGGAGCCATCAGCATTCTTGCCATCTACAATCTTTTTCTCTTTTTCTTTACGAAAGATGTCAGTTATCTTTACTATGTTCTCTACATCGTTGGCGTTATGGTGCATCATGGCATTTACGTGGGAATTGCCAATATTTACCTTTTAAATCAAGAGTGGGTTATACGCCTCATTGGCTTATCGCCTTTCATTGTCGCTTTTCCTATAGCTGCTCTAGCCTTTTTTTCACGCTCTTTTTTACGCATTAAACAGTATCCATTGCTCAATAAAATACTCAACATCTACCTCATTGTCTTTTCTCTTTTTCTCATGACGACGCTCTTAACCAATGCATTGCATCCGTATCGCAATATCTTTTTTATCTCCCTTTTGGTTTATCTTTTCATCGTAGCCATTTATGCGGCCTTGAAGAAAAACAGACAGGCCTATTTTATTCTCTTTGGGTGGATTACGATTTTGGTAGCATTTTTCTTTATGTTCCTCTCCAGTGCAGGTATTTTTAATATATATGAACACGTGCGTTATTTTGTTGAACTCTGCATTGTCTTAGAAGCACTTATCTTTTCCATCGCCTTAGCCGATAGAATTAAACAGCTTCAAAAAGATAAAGAGATTGCCAATGAAACACTAATTCATCAGCAAAAAAATGAACAACAACGCCTAGAGCTTAAAGTCATCGAAAAAACAAAAAACCTCAATGTTGCGCTTGATGAAAAAGAGTTACTGCTTAAAGAGCTAAACCACAGAGTGAAGAACAACATGCAGATGATTGTCTCGCTTGTGCGTTTGCAAAAAGATGAAATAAGCGATGAAAAATTGCAAGATATTCTCCAAACGGTGTACAACAGAATCAATGCTATGAGCCATCTCCATGATCTTTTATACAAACAAGAGACCATTTTACATGTAAACACATACGACTATTTTTCGCTTCTGATGGAAGAGTTGGAGGAGAGCTATGAAAAAGATATCGCCATTCATTTTGATATTAAAACCGATCTGAAAATCGATCAAGCAATGTATTGCGGACTGATTCTCAATGAGCTGATGACCAATGCTTTTAAATACGCTTTCCCCAATGGGAAGGGCAGTATTCACATTTTTTTGAACAAAGTCAACGAGCAGTATCATCTACGTGTTTATGATGATGGTATAGGGTACGTTCAAGAGCAAACGTCTCACTCATTAGGGTTGGTTTTGGTTGAAACACTCACAGTCCAGCAACTCAAAGGAAAGATCAGTGTCGATTCAAGTCAAGGTGTTAACGTAGAAATTACATGGAGTGCGCATGATTAAAACAAAACTGTTGATTGTTGAAGATGAATCGATCGTTGCACTGGATATTAAAAATGCTCTGGTCAAATTGGGGCACGAAGTGATTGCATGCGTTACCAATGCGGACGATGCTATAGCTTGCATTAAGAAAAATAGACCCGATATTATCATCATGGATATACACTTAAACCATAGCAAAGATGGCATCGAAACGGCTGAAGAGATTCAAAAAATTGCAAATATTCCTATCATCTATTTGACCGCCTATGCCGATGATGACACCATTAGTAGAGCTGTTAAAACCAATCCTATTGGTTATTTAATTAAGCCTTTTAAACGCGAAGAGTTGAAATCAACCATATTGCTTGGCTTGCATAAAAAAACGATGACGGAAAATGCTATTGCAGATATGCGCCTCACTTTTTTGGGATTTAATTATAGTTATGATCTTAACGGTGAGCAACTTTTTTACAACAATATTCCTATTAAACTCAGTATCAATGAAAATTTACTCTTAAAAATATTGATTGAAGCCAAAGGGAAAGTCATCTCATTTACAGAATTAGAGTATTTCATTTGGCCCAATAGTCCTATCAGTAGAAGTACACTTCGAACACTTATCTACAGAACCAGAGCCAAATTAGAATACAAAATCATTGAGACGATTCCCTTTGTGGGGTGTAAACTCACCCCCGTTTCCTAGGCTATCTTAAAAAGCATTTTTTGAAGAAGTCAGACACCTGCCTCATGTCCCATGAAAGCACCAAAATAGCTTTATCAAGATTGCCATAAGCGTCTAGCTCTTTTTCGATTTTCATACCGCCAAATTTAGCGTACAAATTATAATGGTCACTGGTAATGGCGGCTAAAATGAGATTGACCTTCTCTGGATTTTGGAGCGCAAGCTCATAGATACCCTTGTAAAAATTCTTAAACTCCAACCCTAACCCTTTATCACTCTGCTTGACCACTTGCCTCGACAACTCCACCAGTTTATGTTCTCTTAAATAGTCCAATGAAACATTTTTTTCGGTGGGAAGAAAATGCTTCTCATCAAAAATAAGCCGAATGGAGCCACTTATCTCTTGTTCACTTTGGTAGTAAAAAATAGCAGAGTGTGTATCGTAGGTATCAAAATTGAGCCCTTCAATTTCATCTTTAAATTCACGCTGATACCCTTTTGTCGCATAGACCTCACTGCGTAATGTAAAAACTTTAATGAGCTCTTCTGCTGTGGTGGTGAGTTTGAGTATTTTTTGCTCATTGTTCCATGCCAACTTTTTATTAAAGGAGATACTTTCTTCAATGATCTCTTCTAAAAAAAGCCTTTTTTGAAAGAGCCCTAATGCCCTCTCTTGCGTAGGTTCCAAGGATTCATTGTTGTGTGGATGTGCATCTTCTCGCACTAACGCTTTAAGCTGCGTTAATGCACCATTTTTGTTGATGTATACCATGTTCTCTCCTTTAAAATTGGGATACAACAATCCTACAAGAAGGGCGTCACAGTTAACGTCACTAAAAATAAAAGCTGTGACGCAAACTGTGACGCGAATGATTTATAATTTTTACAGTGTATGAGAAGAAGTCTTTACATGTAAAGAGAAGAGTTGTTGAAATTGATGGAATTTATTACATTAACATAAGGGGTTAGAATGAGTCTTTTGGTTAAAAGGTCAATGTTAGAGACAATGCAAGATGTGATAGATATGCTACCACCGAGCATTATCAAAGAGGCGATTGCAATGACGATGTCCAGCAAAAAAGAGAGCTTCACCACAATAGAAGCCATTTTTAGAAAAGTATGCTCTAAAAAATATCCCAATAAAACACTGAGTTTTTTTCTCAATGGTTGGAAAGCCACTCACTTAAAGATGCTCCCTATTTATGGGCTTTCTTGCAGACTGAATACGTTAGGTTTTGAGTGTAAAAATCCTGCTCAAAAACTGGATTATTTAGAAGCTTCAGCGTTTAACTCTAGTACGAGCCATGAAGATTTAGGTCTTGGATTTGATGCGATTTCACATGGCAGATTGTACGATGAGTTTGCCTATGCGATGCTCAAGAATGATGAGTGGAAACTAAGCTGTTACGATACCAAAGAGGCAAATGCCTTTTCAGGGTGGGTTTATCGCAGTATGCTTTTAAACACCATTCCTTATGCCTTGTGCATCAATATGGTCTCTGAATTTTACAATCATGCTGAGTATGCGTACAGTTACCAAACGTTCAAATACAGTATGGAGAACTTTTACAACTTAGAGGGTAATGCATTGGAAGATGCTATACGTTATATCGATGTGCATAACCAGTATGAGACAGAAATTCATCACTTTTTAGCCGTTCTTAATTCCATTCAAAAATACGAAGATGCTTCGGGTGAGAAAATAACAAAAGAGTTGATAACGGAGGTTATCAATACCTATATTGACTTGATTTTAGTTGCTTTTGAAGCCATATCAAAAAAATTTGGTAAAGATTGATAGCGATGAGTACTTTAATGTCTCAATGCCCAACTTTAGCATTTAATACAACATTATTCAATAATTCAGAAGAGATTGTGAGCTATTTAGATGTTTATATTGACCGACTCCATCACGAGGCAGAGCAGTTAAAGCAGGTAAATAAAGACCTTGCCGATCAATGTTTTAGCTCAGGGTTACTAACGTATATTCCCTTAGGAGGTGGATGCCAGAGGCATTTGCTTCTTTTGGGAGGTATGGGACCAATGGCTGGGGCATATGGTATGAAATCGTGTTTGTCATTTTTGGAAGATGAATACTCTATGACACTTTTTCAAGCTTGTTTTGTTCCTAAGCGAGATTCGGATCTTGATATTGTAACGAGTCTGTACGAAGCACTCGAACACGCTATTCCCCAGTGCCCATCACATAAAAGTATTGATTTGATTGTTTTGTGCAACAGCGCGCATCCTTATATGGAAAGGGTGTTAAAGCATTTTTACCAAAACAGTGTTCATAAAGATAAAACCATACGGTTTCATTCATTCAAAGAGTCTGTTGAAAAAAGAAGCAGTGCATTTGGAAAGCTCAAATGCATTGCTCTGCAAACCAATTTTGCAGCTTCTATGGGGATATATGGCGACACCCATCCTATTTATTCTATGGATAAAATCCCAGCGCTTTCTGCGTATCAAAAGAATTTAGCATTAGCGATTGAAGGTGTGAAACGCTTTGACAAACATGCAACACTGCTTAATGCCATTAAGGTTTTCCAAGCTTTAAAAGATTATGGAGCCAAAAGATTGCTCTTAGGGTGTACGGAGCTTCCCATTATTGTGGATTCGCTCAAAAAAGAGGCTCCCCATGATATCCAAGAGTATCTCTCAGGTGTTACCCTATTTGATCCTTTGATTCTTACACTTCAAGAATTTACACAAGCAAGGACATAGATGCCCTCAATCATTGATTATGTGCAAAAGTGGGCACAACAGTCGCCCGATACACTTTTTATCGAAGAAGATGGTAAACAGTGGACATTCCACTCTTTTTACAACGATGTTCAAAAATTAGGAACGTTTTTTAAAGCAAAAGGAATCCAAAAAGGTGACCATGTTCTGGTGCATTTGGAGCAAAAAAGTCAGCATCTTTTAGCGTATATGGCACTTTTACATATGGGTGCAATTTGTGTGCATATCTATCCTGAGCGGGAAAATGAGTACATTGTCTTTGCCGCAAAACATTGCGATGCCAAAGCCATTATCAGCACTACCTTTAAAGAGCCGTTAGACATTTGTATGGTTATCAATAAACTAGAATACCAAGAGTGTAAACCTTTACATGTAAAGAGTGGAGATAGATCTGAAGTTGCTTATATCATGTTCACCAGTGGTACAACCTCGACACCCAAAGCGGTGCAAACAACCCAAGAGAACATTCTTTTTGTAACGCAAACACTTATTGATGTTGCGCAGATGCGAGAACAAAAGGAGAAAGAGGTCATCTTTATGCCTTTAGGTTCCACAGGAGGTTTGGGACATTTTCACGCGTGTTTGATGTTGGGAAATTCCATACGTCTTTTACCAGGGTTTTATGCGCAAATGAACGATGAGAGTTTTGAGGTGTTGTTTGATGTGATTGAGCGCGAAAATATTACGGGTATCTTGCTCACTCCAGGTATTATCATGAAAATTTTAAAAGAGTATAAAACGAGATTTACTGCCGTTGGGCAGAAGCTTCACTACACCCTCGCCAATGTAACACCGATGCGAAGAGAGGTCATCATGGAGCTTTTAGCCATGCTTCCCAATCTTCGTTTTTGTACCTACTATGGCTCCACCGAAGCGAGTCGTTGCATCCTCAATGTATGCAGAGATAATGCTGGATATGAGCATTTAACAGGTCGACCCGCTCTTGGCGTTGCGATTAAAATTGACAATCCCAATCTGCATGGCGAAGGTGAAATTCTCATCAAAGGACCCAATGTGATGAAAGGGTACCTTGGAAGAGGAGATGATGGATTTAGTGATGGATGGTTTCGAAGTGGCGATGTGGGGAAAGTGCATGAGAATGGCTTGATTCAAGTTCTTGGGCGCATCAAAGATACCATCAGCATTGATGGGTTGAAAATCTTCCCAACCGAACTGGAAAACATTGTTCTCACGCACGCTGGCATCAAAGATGTGGGAGTCTGCTCACTTGAAGATGAAATGTCTTACCATCAAATAGGGCTAGTGGTAGTACCTCATACAACGTCCGATAAAAAACAGCTAACCCAAGAGATATACCAACTGCTCAAAACCAAATACAAAGTGGATGAAACGCCCTTGTACAGTTACAAAATACCCAAAAAAATCTATTTTGAAGAGAAAATCCCACGAACAGACTTGGGCAAAGTCAAACGCGATGATTTAGCAAAGCTTTTAGACAAAAACGATAAACCCTATTTCATAACATTGGAAGAGTAATGCAAAACGAATATAAAGCTTTTTACCATAACCATTTTACACAAGCACGCTATAAACAGTATCAAAAAGAGTTTCAAGAGCAATCAGGGAAATTGTATAGCCTCTCAACAGCGCCTTATTTTTTAAAGTCACCCATAGCCTCAAAAATTAGAGAGACGATTTTACCCACACTCATCAAGCTTTTAAGCTCTAAAGCGTATCAAGAGAGTGTGTATAGGCGAGGATGGTTTTTGCCTAAAGTGGAGGTAACTAAAGAAGATTTTGTGGGGTGTGCAGACTTTCACATCAATGGGGATGAGGTTAAATTGATCGAACTGAACTTCTTTTTACCAGGGCATATAGGCTTTGTAGAGCTTTTTCCCAAACTTTTCTCGAAAAACTTTGACTACCCTTTTGAAATTTTTGCCGATGGCTTTGAGCAGAAGTTAGCCAACTTTCTCAAACAAAGATTTTCAGGTACTAAAATTGCCTTGGCGGTCAACCATTTGGGCTTAAGCGTTCACTACTTTGAGCACTATAAGTATCTTGAAAAGAGTTTGAACAAGCATGGTATAGACGTTAAAGTGGTTTATGCCAAAGATGCGGAGGTTTCTTCATCGAATAAACCCATGTGGGACAATGAAGAGTTTGATGGTGTCTTTAACATCGTCATCCCACGCATTTGGGAACATAATAGCGATGTTTTTGTGAATTACACGAAACTCTATGAAAAGGCATCCGATCTCTTTTTCCCCAATCCTTGGTGCTGGACGATTGGCGATAAACGCTTTTTGACGTTACTGCCTCAGCTCAAAGTGGGCGATTTTGGATTAGATGCGCAGGATGTCGAAATTTTAAAAAGCATCACCCTCAAGACGCGGTTAATGAGCGAGTTTAAAAGCATTCAAGAGATATGCAATGCTTTCAAAGATGAAAAGCATCTAGTACTCAAACCGATTGACAATTTTCATACCCAAGGCGTTTACATCCAACCTTCATTAGAACTCATGGAAGAAGTTTTTCACAAAGATGCTAACCGATATGTTGTGCAAGAGCTTTTTAATGCAGAAGAATTTTACTACGAAGATGAAAATTCAAAGCCTATCAGGCCTTGGAGAGCACAACTCAGATCTGAATTTTTTGATGGGGAATTTTCCAATTTTAGAGCTTACGGCTATAGTGATCCCTTTGGACTAAGCCCGATGATGCCGGTTGTTGTCAAAGACGCATAGATGCCAAAGCGTTTTTTAAAAACGGAGCCTTTTTATTACAGTCAAAAATACGCCTTAAAATACGGATGTGACCTTGCCATCCCCAGTTGGTCAGCACTAGGAACGATGGTCGTTTATACACGGTTGATCGAGGCTTTTTCACTCCGCCTTGGAAGGCCTCTTAAGATTTTAACAGCACCTCATTATTACACAGAGGAGAGCATAGCTTTAAATGAACGTCACTATCCCCTTTTGGATGAAAATCCTTATATAAAAGAGATCGTGAACGCTGATGCGATTGACCTGAAAATCATGCGACACATCGCACGCGAGATCGATAATTTCCCTCAACTTGGTCACATCACCGAAAACATCTGCGCGCCTTGGGGATTGAAACCTCGAAAATTACACGGAGATTTGTACCTCACCAAAGAAGAAAAACAGACGGCTCTTGAAATGTTAAGCCATTTACCTCGTCCCATTGTTGCGCTTTGTCCGTATGGCAATTCTGCTCCTTTAAAGCAGAGCGATTGGTATGAAAAAAAGTGGTTGATTCTTATTGAAAAGCTTAAAAGTAAGGTGAGTTTTTTTCAAGTAGGACACGATAAATTTAACCATAAAGCATTGCCCCTTTTCACACCCGAACACACAACCGTACGAGAGATGATGGCGCTGATCTGGGCATGCGATGTGTATGTCGGGTTCGATACGGGTCCATCACACATTGCAGCAGCTTTTGAGAAACCCACACTGGTCATTTGGGATGCAGTGAGAAAAGCAAAACTGGAAGAGGCAAAAGAGCGCGGATACTCCCTCGCAACACTTGGACGCTGGACATATCCGCGCACAAAAAACGTAACGCTATTGGGTGAGCGAGAAAACGAAGCGGTTGACTGGATCGTTGATTTTATTGTAACGGAATGTGTGAAGTTTGACCGAAAAAAATAGGAAAAGCGATGGGAGTATAAGCTAGATAATACTTTATATGTAAAGATAAAATATGACAAAAGAGTTAAAAATTTAGCCCTGACCCCTTTTTAGTTTTGTGTATTTTTCCACAAACTCAAAACCTTTTTTATTAATAAATTTTATCGCCACGACAATGAAGAGCAAGATAAAACCATTCAACAATGCCCCAAAGAAACATTTTTAAAAAATAACTCTAAAATATCCATAGTTGTTTAACCTCGCTTTTTATTATTGGAATTCTCTATACACGTAGTGTAATTTGTAGCCATTGCCAAAATCTTTTATACCATTTTTATCAGTTGCGTTCAAATTGAGTGTGAATTCTTGAACCGAAATAATTGGCTCAATTTTTTTGCAACTTTTTTTATTATACTCTTCAAAAACAAGGGCGTTTTGATCTTTTGCATTATAAAGTTTTACAGTACATGTAGCATCACCATTATCTTTTGCAAGACAATCTAATGTTGGGTAGTCATTAATTAAAACTGTTTGACTGTAAGGTTTAGAATCTCTCTCACCATTATCACAATTATAATAATACATCTTTGTTGCCGAGCCTGTTCCGCCACCTTTTGTTGAAGAAGGTCTTTCTGAAGAAAAAATGACGCTAGAACCTGCAATCAGCTCTCCATTCTTTTCAAGCTGGAACCTGAATGTATATTGATCTTTTGGCAAATCTCTTGGATCCATTAAAACATAATCGATTTTTGTCTCTGCAAAAGAAAGAGAGGCTATGAGCGCTGACGAGAGGAGGGCAATTTTATTTAAGTTCATTTGTGATCCTATCTTTAAAATAACCATATTATACAAAAATAATATTTATTATTTCAGTTGGAACCTATTGACATGTGAAAATAAAGGGGGGCAGGACTAAACTTTTAACTTTTTACATGTAAACCTTTTTAAGCCACAAAAACTATACATGTAAAGATAAAAAAGAATGGCAAAACTCATAAAAACAACTATTAACTTTTTAATTCTGTGACGCAAACTGTGACGCGGGTGTATTAGAATTTAAAGTATGGGGATCATCTAAAGAAGCAAAAAGATCGTATGAGTGAATTTTTGTGAGTGGATGAGGATTTGTTAAAGATTTGGTAAGTGGCTTGGAAGCCCTAAAATACGTGGTGGAGTGTAGGGGGATCGAACCCCTGACCTTCGCACTGCCAGCGCGACGCTCTCCCAGCTGAGCTAACACCCCATTTGAAGAAGAGGTATTTTACCAAGAGAAACTTAAAGATTGGCTCTTATGCGGCATAGTTTCTCTGTTTTTCTGCCTTAATGATGGCATAGGCTTCTTGAATTTGCTGAAATTTTACTGTAGAATTTTTGAGAGTATTTTCGTCTTTAGGTACGATGCTATCGGGATGAAATGTCTTTGCGAGAGCGAGATATTTTTGGCGGATGCTCTCTAAACTTTCTGCTTCATCGGCATTGAGTAAACGATAGGGATTATGACCTATTGTTGGAATGTGCCGTGTGTGTTGTTTGAGCTTTTTTTTCACAAGCTTGATAGGCTTTTGAGACGCTAGGAGAAGCTTTTGTAAAAAAGAAGCATTGTGCGTTTTAGAAGTGAAAGCGCAGGTGTGATACAAAGCGTTCAAAAAAGCTTTACGCCTTTGGTTATGCTCTGGTATGTCAAAGTTGATGAGTGTTTCATTGACCCAAAAAGAACGCCCAATGACATGTGCCAATACACGGCTTACATGTAAATAGTGTGATGAGTTTTCTGCAGCATAAATGGTAATACAATCAGATGTGAGATGCAGTTTCATATTTGCTCCTTTGATAAAGGATTAAAGCAAAATCAATTCCTCTTCTAAAATGCCTTTTTTTCGTCATTGTTAACACTTTTTTAATATTCTTTAAGTTATATTTGCAGGCAGTACATGTGACATTTATTTTAAAATATAAAATGCCTTGAAGATAGAAAGGAGATTATGTGAGTAAACGAGTAATTTTAGTCGATGATTCTAAAACAATTCTCGCAACAGCGCAAATGGCATTGGAGGAGTTGGTCACTAAAGGACTTATCCAGTTTGCTACTTATCTCAATCCCGCCGAATTACGCGATGCACTTTTAAGCGGTAATGAAGATTATGACTTGCTGATTAGCGACATTAATATGGCGCAGATGAGTGGTCTTGATCTTGCCGAAGAGCTTAAAAGCCATGAAAAATTCAAAAACAGACCTATTTTAATTCTTACAACAGAGAGTTCACCTGAAATGAAAGCGCGTGGTAAAGCCATTGGCGTTACAGGTTGGATGGTAAAACCTTTCAGCGATGACAAACTTGTCAAAGCGATCAACATGGTATTGGGGTTATAAACAATGGAACCAAGCAAACGTGAGCGAGCGAGCAATCGCTTTTTGACCTTTTACTTAGAAGATGAAGTGTATGGTGTGCATATTTCGGATGTCAAAGAGATCATCGCGATGATGAAAACGACACCCGTTCCAAAAACACCCAAGTTTATTCACGGCGTGATGAATTTAAGAGGTAACATTATCCCTGTTGTGGATATGCGTCTTAAATTTGATATGCCTTCAATTCCTCCACATATGTACACGGCGATTGTTATCATCAAATTGGGCGAGAAGCTTATTGGTTTTATTGTTGATAAAGTCGAAGAGGTCATTAATGTGGATGATGAACATTTAAGTTTACCTCCCGAATTTGGAGGGCATATTGATACTAAATTTATTAAAAATATGGCGCAATATAAGCAAAAAGTAGTGATGATTTTAGACCTTCTTGCCCTTTTTGGCGAAGAAGAGTTGAATATGGTACAAAATCTCAGTAAAACAGCCAGTGATAAAGCAAAGGAGCAGTGATGAAAAACGCAACATTAGGGTTTAGAATTTCGTTAGGATTTGGGTTTTTAATAGCAATCGTTTTATTAATAGGGCTTACAGGGATCGTCAATATGCGTACGGCTTCTTCTGCAGCAGCTCGTTTATCACAGATTTATGTTCCTGAGGTGAGTATCGCCAATGACATTTTACAAAACGTGAGTGCTGGGCGTTATAACATTCAAGCTTTTTCTGACCTTGATGATGAAGCGTCTTTAGTGAAAGCAAAGAAAAATTTTGCAGAGTTACAAACCAATTTACAAAAAGCAGAAGAATTAGGTAAAAAATACAACCTCAAAAAACTTTTAGAACAAGATAAACTTGCTGTTAAATCACTGTCTGATTATATGGCATCTGTTGAGCGTAGTGAAAAAACACTTGCGAAAAAGAAAACGCTTGATGCTACAATGGTTACGAATGCAAATGTTTTTCTTAAGAGCACAGGGGAGTATCGTCAATCTCAAGAAGATAAGCTCATCAAAGAGATTGCTGATAAAGTATCACCATCTGCTTTAAAAGCACGTTATGAAAAACTGAATCATTTAAGTGAAATCCTCGATATTGCAACGTACTCTAGGGTCTATGGACAAAGAGCACAAGTCGTTAGAGATGCCACTGTTTTAGATGGTGCAATACAAAAATTTGAGTTACTTTATAAAGCTATTGCTACATTGAAATTGAATAGTGATGATGCGATGAATTTGGCACAAATCAATGGCATGGAAGCGGCTGCAAAAGCGTATGAGAGCTCATTAAAGGGCTTTGTGAGCGTTATGCAAGAGACTCAAGATGAGCAAAAAGTACGTGCAAGAATTGGTACAGATCTTAACAGTGCGATTGATGCGATTATTGAAGAAGGTTTTAGCACCATCATTGAAATTGCAAATGAGTCTAGCGATACGTTAGATAAAGCTTCTTGGATCATGATTATTGGCGTTATTGCAGGTTTGATTATTAGTATTCTCATCGCTTTCTTCTTAATTCGAAGTATTGTCAAAGTTGTTGTGGATTCTGTCAAATCACTCTCTGAAGGCACAGCGCAAGTGGTCAGTGCGAGTGAGCAGATCAGCTCAGCTTCCGTTTCGCTTGCTGAGGGTGCAAGTTCTCAAGCGAGCAGTGTAGAAGAGGTGAGTGCAACCATAGAGCAAGCAACGGCGAGTAATAATCAAAATGCCGACAATAGCCGTGAAGCCAACCTTTTAGCACAAAACTCCAACGATGCCGCCCGCCAAGGTAATCAACAAGTTGCAGACCTCATGGTGGCAATGGAGAAGATCACAGACTCTTCACAAAAAATTGCCAAAATCATTAAAACCATTGATGAGATCGCTTTTCAAACCAATCTTCTTGCCCTCAATGCTGCTGTTGAAGCAGCGCGCGCAGGCGAGCATGGTCTTGGTTTTGCTGTAGTCGCTGAAGAGGTGAAAAACCTTGCAGAACGTAGTGCGGGTGCTGCGAAAGAGATTACAGGTATTATTGAGGCGAGCATTGACCAAGTTAAAATGGGAACTGAGGTCGCAAATCGTACAAAAGCATCTTTTGCTGAAATCTTATTGGGCGTTAAAAAAACATCTGATCTTATCGGTGAGATTGCTATTTCTGCCAAAGAACAAGCAGAAGGTATGAATCAAATCGCTACAGCGATGGGTTCTGTGGATCAAATTACCCAACAAAATGCTTCCGCTTCAGAAGAGACAGCCGCAGCCGCAGAAGAGTTGAATGCACAAGCGCTTTCAATGCTTGAGAGTGTTGCTGAAATTGCGGCACTTGCAGGGTTTGATATGGGAAAAGAGAGTGCGAAAGCATCAGCTGCTAAACGTGTTTCAAGTGCAAGTTTAAGTATGTCTCCTAAACGTTTAGGCATGGCACCTAAAAAATCCAAACCAACGTTTTCATCATCCGCATCAAGCAAGCGAAGTAACGAAGAGGTGTTCCCTTTAGATGAAGATGATTTAAAAGAGTTTTAATTTTTTTTGCTTTACATGTAAAGCGTAGCGTGAAATATCTTTTAAATAAGGGTGTGCGATGTATATAGATGGCGATGTACTGGAACTCGATATTGAGATGGATTTAGAAGAGGTTAAAACACTTCAACTCTTTATCAAAGATCGTTTGGATTATATTGAGGAGATTGTTCTGCTACGCTCAAAAGATGGAACACCCTCAACGTCTGCACTCTTTTCATTGCTCTTTTGGGTCAAACGTAAAAAACCTGCCATCAAGATTGATTTTATCGATACAATGAATCTCAATTTAGAGACTTATGGCATGATGAATTGGATAGTACATGAGTAGAGAAAAACTAAGACTGATTTTTATCGAAGAGGCCAATGAGATCATCGAGAAAATGGATGTCGATATCTTAAATTATGAGGAATCTCCTCATAATAAAGCGTTGCTCAATGAGATTTTTAGAGGTGTCCATACCCTTAAAGGTAGCGCTAACGCCTTTAATTTTTCACACCTTGGTGAGTTCGTTCACCATTTTGAAGATGTGCTCGATTACTTTAGGAACAGTGATGCTATACCTAGTAGTGCGGATGTAGACCTTTTTTTAGAAGGCGTGAATGTCATTAAAGAGACGCTTTTTTGCGAAGTGGAAGAGAATTCTGAACTGCCCCGTGAGTACGCACCGTGTCTCGCAAAAATCCAGCACATTCTTTTACATGTAAACGATGTTGCAGAGCCTGAAAAAAGCTCCAGCAATGATCTCTCTTTAGAGTTTGGGAATGATGCCTTTTTTCAAGCACCTACCCTATGCAAGGTCGATGCTTTTTTAAATGAACTTCATGAGAATGAACGCTTGTATAAAATTGTATTGAAACTTGATGATGATATTTATCTACGAGGGTTTGACCATTTTTTATTTTTCAAAAATCTTTTACATGTAGGAAGAATTTTAGCTTCATGTTGGAGTGTTCCTGAGCATTTGGATGAAGAAATATTTGACGTAGAGCGCAATGTCATCAAAGAGGTAAGTCTTTACTTTGCCAGTGAAAAAGATGCTGAGAGTATTGCCGATGTCTTTGCCTTTTTGGAAGAGGAAGAATTTTCAGTCGAAGCGCTCAAAACACAACCACGAGAAGTTGTAAACGTTGTTGATGTCCCCAAAGACATAGTGGTCGAAGAGAAAGAAGAGCCGAGAAAAAGTAGTGTGATTTCTAAAAATTTCCTCAAAATCGATGCGTTGAAACTTGATGAACTCTTTGATTCTATCGGTGAACTGGTGATCGCGCAGAATTACTTGGGCGAAAATACCAAGATCAAAGCGATCCAAGATGCTGAAGTGACCAAGACGATTGAGAATCTCTCTAAGATTACGCGTCTCATTCAAAACCGCGTAATGTCTTTGCGTATGATCCCGATTCGTGATACGTTCGATAAAATGAAACGCGTGGTGCGAGACTCCTCCAAAAAAGTGAATAAGCCGATTCATTTAATTTTGGATGGAGAAGAGACAGAAATCGATAAAACGATGGTTGAAGCACTCTCTGATCCGTTAGTGCATATTATTCGTAATGCGATCGATCATGGTATTGAAGCAAGCCCTGAAGATCGTCTTAAAGCGGGTAAAAGTGAAGAGGGCATTGTAACGCTTAAGGCGTATCACCGTGGTGGCAATATTATCATTGAAGTCAGAGACGATGGACGGGGTATCAACAAAGCTAAGGTGTATCAAAAAGCCCTTGAGAAAGGGATTATTGATAAAGATGAAGAGTTAAGTGAGTCTCAAATCTATGGGCTCATTATGCAACCTGGTTTTTCAACAGCTGATGTTGTGAGTGATATATCGGGGCGTGGTGTTGGACTTGATGTGGTAAAAACGGCGATTGAAGCGGTGCGCGGTAAAATCGACATTCATTCCGAAGAAGGCAAGGGCACAACGTTTTGCATTGTATTGCCTCTTACATTAGCGATTATCGATGGTATGATCGTACGGGCCAATGAGAAGATTTTTATTATTCCAACCCTTTGCATTACCGAGTCGTTTAGACCACAGCAAGAGAGTGTTCACAGCGCAGGCGGCAAAGAAGAATTTGTACAACTACGCTCCAATCTTTTACCAATTGTTCGCCTCAATCGTGTGTTAGAGCTGGACGATAATGCTCCTCACCCTTGGGAATCAACACTGGTATGCATTGAAAATGTCAGAGGTAAATTTGCACTTTTAGTGGATGAATTGGTTGGCAGGCAACAGGTGGTCATCAAGACGTTGGGTGGATTTTTAACCAAAACAGAAGGGGTCAGTGGCGGAGCTGTAATGGGCAATGGTGAAATTGCTCTGATTCTCAATGTTGAAGAGTTGTACTGATGGAACAGCTCGTTTTAAAGCGTAGGGAGTTTACGCTTTTACAAGCCTTTATCTATCAACACATCGGTATCTCTTTGGGGGATCACAAGATCTATCTAGTCCAAGCAAGGCTTGCAAAACGTGTCAAGCAATTAGGGTTAGAGAGCTTTGGAGAGTATTATGACCATTTAGTCGCAGATACAAAAGGTGTAGAACTTGAGTATCTCTCTTCTTTGATCTCAACCAATGTAACTTCTTTTTTCAGAGAACAAAAACAGTGGGAGTTTTTAAAAGCCCATCTTCCCTCTATTTTAGAACGTACGGGTGGAAAGTTACGCATTTGGTCAGCGGCATGTTCAACGGGAGAAGAGCCTTACAGTCTTGCGATGTTTTTAGCCGAGCATATCCCCAATGTGACGCAGTGTGATATAAAGATTTTAGCAACCGATGTTTCGTCCAAAGTCCTTAAAATTGCAATGAAGGGCATTTACAGTCAAAAAGCATGTATGTCTTTAAAAGAGGGATATTTACGCAAATATTTTTCGCCAATTATGGTTGAAAATGAGGTATGCTACCGTATCAATGATATGCTAAAAAAGCAGATTATTTTTAGAGAATTCAACCTTGTGACGGGACAGTATAGTCTGTTTGCTCAAAAAGAATTTGACATTATCTTTTGTCGCAATGTCATGATTTACTTTGATAAACCAACCCAAAATGCTCTGATAGAGCGTTTTCATACGATGTTAACAAAAGAAGGATATCTGTTTATCGGAAGTTCTGAAGCCCTTACCGATATGAAAAAAGAGTTTAAATCAAAGAGTGCTTCAATCTATCAAAAGGGATAACATGAGTAAAAATAGAAACTTTGATGATGTCAGTGATGCTGTTTTACTCGAAGAGGTAAAACGCAGGTTTGATCAGAAAAATAGCACCCTTGATGAGATGGCATTTTTAACCAAAAAGCTTTATGTTCTTAATGAAAAACTAAAAGAGCATGATTCGATTAAGGGTGAGTTCTTATCGTTGATTAAAAATGTTTTCAACAACCCCTTAAGTTCTCTTTTGAACCTCTCTTCGATGATGCGTAAAAATGAAGATACGCCTAAAACACAGACAATGAAGCAGCTTTTAGACATGGAATTGCGTAAGCTTGATTTTCAGCTGAATAACATTTTTACAGCCGCTGAAATTGAAGCGGGGGAGATTGCAAACTACTGGAGCGAGATCGATTTGCGCCTTATCATCGAAGAAGTCAAAGAGTCGTTTGCGTATCTTATTGAAGAAAAAGCATTGAGCTTTGATATCGATGTTGCCTTAGATCGTTTGATCGTGAGTGATGCAAAAAAACTCCACACTATTTTTTCCAACTTGATTTCCAATGCATGCGAGTACTCTTTCCCTCGCACACACGTAGGCATTAAGGCATATATTCGTGATGAATCATTATGTATTAGTGTGAGTAATGTTGGCGATGTAATTTCCAAAGAGTATAAAAAAGAGATTTTTAGCCGTTTCAAGAAAGTGGGTGTACGCGAAAGTAAAGCACGAACGTCTGTAGATGGCTTGGGTTTAGGGCTCAGTATCGTAAGCTCACTTGCAGAGTCTTTGGATGGTGAAGTTGAGTATAGCTCAACAGAAGAAGAGACTAAATTTAGCATTTGCCTCAAACTGCAAGATCAGGACAAAGCTGAAGCACTGATGAGCGAAAGTGCCAACGAATTTATGTTTGACGATACGCAAGAGATGAAAGAGTTTTGATGTTGCCTCGTAAATTTATCCATGTTGGAGAGATTTTTGTTGGCATCAAACCTACCGAAATTGTCACAGTTCTTGGTTCCTGTGTGGGAGTTTGCCTGTATGACAAAGTAGAATTAATCGGCGGGATGAACCATTACTTGCTTCCTCTGTGGAATGGCAATGGGTTGGAAAGCCCAAAATATGGCAATGTTGCGATTCCTAAACTCATTGAAAATATGGAAAACATTGGATGTCTTAGACGCAATATGGAAGCTAAAATATTTGGAGGTGCGAATATTCATCGTGCTAATTCAGAAGGTCAGTTGATTGGACAAAAAAATATTTTAATTGCTAAAGAGGTGTTACGAGAGTGGGGAATTCCCATTAGGGCAGAAGATACGGGAGGCAATAATGGCAGACGTATTATGATGATTAGCGATGTGAATCGTATCATTTTAAAATACGTTCAAAATGAGATTATGGAATGATTCGCGTTTTAATAGTGGATGATAGTGCTACAGCTAGACACATCCTTCGCGAAATTCTAGAGAGTGACCCAAGGATGCACGTTGTGGGATTAGCCGCTGACGCATACATCGCTCGCGATATGATTGTAGAATTAAAGCCCGATGTGGTCTGCTTGGATGTAGAGATGCCACGGATGGATGGCGTCACTTTTTTACAGAAGCTGATGTTGCACTATCCAATGCCTGTGGTCATGGTCTCTTCTCTAACGCGTAGCAGTGCAAAGATAACGCTGGATGCTCTAGAATCTGGTGCGGTAGATTATGTGGCAAAGCCGCATTCGCATATTTATGATGGAAAAGATGAGATTAAAGAGGAGTTGATTCAAAAAGTGGCAAATGCTTCTTTGGCAAAGGTGCAAAAGAAGATTCCTCAGAGTAAAAGTAGACCCAATTTCTCAAGTCTTGCAGAGACAACCCATAAAGTGATTGCTATTGGTGCCAGTACCGGAGGCACGGAGGCTTTGAAGGTTGTGCTTGGAGGACTTCCAAAAAATTCTCCCGCAGTACTCGTCGTGCAACATATGCCGCAAAATTTTCTTGAATCTTTTGCGTTAAGACTCAATCAACTCTGTGATATAGATGTTAAAATAGCACGTAACGGTGAGTTTTTACAAATGGGTACAGCGTATATTGCCCAAGGCAGCAAACATATGGTTTTGCGCCGTTCTGGTGCGAGTTATTTTATAGAAATTGGATTAGGGCAAAAAGTCAGCGGGCATTGTCCCAGTGTGGATGTGCTTTTTAACTCTGTTGCGAAAGTAGCAGGAAGTAATGCTGTTGGAGTTATCCTCACAGGAATGGGCAGTGATGGAGCCAAAGGGTTAATGCACATGCATGAATCAGGTGCCAAAACCATCGCCCAATCCGAAGAGAGTTGTGTGGTGTTTGGAATGCCAAAAGAAGCCATACGATTAGGAAGTGTGGATACTATTTTGCCATTGGCTGAGATCACGCAAATGATCGTAAAGATGTTATCTTAAGGAGAGTGGTAATGGCGGAGCACTATTTTTATCAACCACGTTCTATTTCTGTTCTTTTAATTGGCGAAATGGCCTATGATGCAACCTTTGTCGCTGCTGCTCGGATGTTGTGTAACCGTTTACATGTAAGCATTGTGCCTTATGCTATCGCCAAGATCATGTCAGAAGAAAAAATAGACCTTATTTTTGGATCACTCTCGTGTGCCAATGAAAGCGTTTACCTACCAGCACTACAGCAAGTTCGTTTCCATTACCCTATGGTACAAATGATTCTTTTTTTACAAACCGATAATCTTTTAATGCTGGATGAAATTTTAGCACTCAAGTGTGATCGCTACCTCAGTATGAAAAGTGAGCGATGGGCTGCGCTTGATCATTTTAGGTTGAGCATCAAAACGCTCAGCGATGATATTTATCTTGCAGAGCGACACTATTTTCAAAAATTGATTGATTTTGCGATAGTTTCTCAAACCGATGTGAATGGTAATATCACGTATGTTAATGATAATTTCATCAAGGTAACAGGCTATAGTTTTGAAGAGTTGATGGGGCAAAATCATCGTATTATCAAACATCCAAGTACTCCTATCGATGTGTTCGAAGGGATGTGGGGTACTATTACCAAAGGGGATGTCTGGAGAGCACACATTATCAATCGGAACAAAGATGGTAGCGATTTCTGGGCGGAGACGATTATTATTCCTTTTAGGGATGAAAACAGTGGAAAAATTCTTCAGTATCTTGCCATTCGTCATGATATCACTGAATTTTTACAAAAAGAACGTGCTGCCAATGAAATTAAGCGTAAAGCAAAAGAGCAAGAAGAGCTTGCTGAAGCTAAGGATGCTTTTTTAATTCTCTTTACGCATGAGCTCAAAACACCGCTTAATGCTATTTTGAATTTTGCGCAGTATCTTTACAAGCATATGCCACACATCGATGAAGTACCAAAAGCGAAGCGCCTTTACCTTTTGGAGCAGATTTACAAAAGTGCTTCTTCCATGTTGGAAAATGTTACCAATATTTTAGATTTGGGGAAGTTGCGCCATCAAAAACTGCATTATAATTTAACACTTTTTAATGTCAAAGAGAGCATTTTAGATGTCATTGAAAAGCATGCCTCTTTGGCCTTAGAACATAAACGTACGATGCTGTTTCAAAGCGATGGGAACGACCCATTCCTCACGAGTGATGAATATCGTTTTAAGCAAATTCTCTCTAATATTGTCTCCAATGCGATCAAATATGGTCACACTCTTGTCGAGATTTTTCTAATCTCGGATAGTGAAAAGATTGAAATTATTGTGCAAGATGACGGTCGCGGAATCAGAGATAAAGAAGAAGTATTCGAGCTGTATACCCAAAGCTCGTCAGGTCCTAGTGGCATTGAAAAGAAAGGTACAGGCATTGGGCTTCATTTTGTAAAATTACTCTGTGAAGGGCTAAATTTAGAGTATAAGATTGAAGATTCATCGACTCTTGGTGGGGCAAAATTTATTTTAACGAAACGATTAAAGGAGCAAAAAAATGTATAAAGTATTGATTGTTGATGATAATGACAACAACAGGCTCACACTCAACCTTTTACTCGAAGAGGTTGACGATATCGAAATTTATGAGGCTGAAGACGGGCAAGTTGCAGTAGAAATGTGTGTTAAAAACCATTTTGATCTGATTTTTATGGATATTATGATGCCAAACCTTGATGGGTTTGAGGCAACCAAATATATTAAACAAGTCAATAAAAAGAGCATGATTATTGCATTAAGTGCCCTAGATGATGATGCTTCAAAGCACAAAATGCTCTCCTTAGGCGCGGAAGATTATCTGACAAAACCTTTGAACTCTGATCACTTTTTACAACGTATTAGACAGTATTTGCGCATTATTTCATTGCGTAATCAACAGATTCATAAATTTCCTAAAGCACTTAATCCGTTTAATGCCCATGTTTTTCATCGAAGCATCATGTTTCGTATTGAAGATGAAGAAGCCTTGGCACAATATTGGGACTATTGGCTTAATGGCGAGAAAAATATTATCAATCTGAGTGACTGCGTACGCCTTATCTATGGGTTTAGTTTATGGCTTTTAAAACATGAGTATGAGTGTAGCATTGTGGTGGAAGAGAGTGAAGAAAAACTTTATATGATGCTTTTACATGTAAAGCCACTTCGCAGCAATATTGTCAAAAATATCTTACTCAAACATTTTGCGAATGCAAAGTATATTCTCTCCAACGATATGCTGACTTTCCAACTTGATAAAGAGATTAAACATGATAATGGCAGTGTGGAAGTAAGTGATGAAGCAAAGAAAATTCTCTCAAAAACACATGACAATGTTCTGAGCGCCGTGGATTACATTAACGCTACAGCTATCTCTTTCCTTTCTAAAATTGATGGTCTTGAGATGATTAATGATGAAACCGATAAAGCGATCTTAGTCTTTGAAAAAGAGCCAACAAAACGTAATCTTATAGTGATTTATGAAAATTTCCAAGAGTATGCGACCATTTTAGAAGAGTTAATGGATTTTGAACATTTAGGCTTTGCTGTTCAAACACTGATTAATTTCTTAGGTACACTTACTGAAGAGCAGTTTGATCCTGAAAAATCCAAACGCCTCTCCGCAATGTTGCTCAACCTTTTACATGATCTTGCATCTTGGAGGGAAAATGTCTTTATTACCCAAGTGGCTCGGGATATACACTACCTCGACTCGTCGCTTTTAAGCTCGTGCATTCAAATAGAAGCTATTTTTGAAGAGAAGAATTTGGATGTTAACCATGACGATGATATAGAGTTCTTTTGATTTTGATAGAGTTCTTGCAGAACTCTTGACACGTTTTTAAAGCAAAGCTCTAAAACTACGTTAACACTAGGTTTTCCTCGGCGGAATGCCCACGCACCCTTGGTGCTTTTAGTTTTTGTAAAGTTGCTTTTAGAAAAACTATAATAAAAAAGCTCATGCCCTTTTCTTAAGGTGCATGAGCGCAGATTCTTAATTTATTTTGATTAGTGGTGAATTTTATACGTATTGCGACCTTCGGCTTTTGCAACATAAAGTGCAAGGTCGGCATTTTTAATAAGTTGGTTAAAATCTGTTCCATGATGAGGGAAGATGCTGATGCCAATACTGGTGGTCACATTAAGATCAAGGTTGCGAACTCTCATAGGTTGTTGTATTGCTTTGATAAGTTTTGAAGCAATGTATTCTAAGTTTTTTTCTTCTTCAATATCATCCACTAAGATAATAAACTCATCGCCTCCAAAACGAGCGACAGTATCACTTTTTCGTGTGGCAAGAAGCAATGTTTTAGCGACATGAATCAAAATCATATCTCCAACATCATGTCCAAGGGAATCGTTAATCTCTTTAAAATTATCCAAGTCTAAAAAGAGCACACCAAATTTTTTACCACTGTTTTGATTTTTTTCAATTAAAAGGTGAAGTCTTTGGTTGAGCAATGTACGATTGGCCAAAGAGGTCAGGTGGTCATAATGGGCTTGTTTGTAAATCATATCTTGTTGTTTAATCAGTTTGTTTTTGGCTGTTTCAAGTTTTTTAATGGTTGCATTAGCCACTTTTATGGCACGTGCTAAATCTTCACTCTCTTTATTGCATCTGGCTTTTTCTTCCATAAGGCTGGTTTGGTCGTAAATAAGTACGGTGACCTGTTTTTGCTCAAGGCTATAAGGAATGATTGTTATATCTTGTTGCATAAACTCAAAGATCGATTTGGTTGTAATAGAGTTTTTTATAGGAAACAAATAGTGGTTAGAATCTGCGGTAAAAAATGAAGGTCCATTCAAGGTAAGCGCTGTTTTAATATGGCGCTTCAGTGATTTGAGGCGCTCTGAATTTAATTCAAACAAAGAGAGTAGATTTGTTCCTATAACTTTTTCCGCATCAACGTCACAATGTACAGCACACCATTTGTTCACGTAGTGGATATTAAGATCAGCATCGATGGTTAAAATACCCACATGAATTGAATCAATAATTTTTTCGCAATTTATCATGACTATAGCTTATCAATCGTACGTTTGAGATGTTCAAGCATCTCGTTGTTGAGAAGAATAAACATGTGCCCTAGGATATTCTCTTTTTCAATATCCAGTGCTGTTTTAATGATGATAACATTATCATATCCTTCAATCTTGTCGTACTTATCCATTTCAGAAATTTCACGCTTTTCGATGGATGGAACTTTAAAAATAGTCTCTCCATGAATAATCTCACAAAATTTGCCAATACACGCAGATGTAATAATATTTGTGAGTTCCATAATAGACGATTTAATATCTCCCTCATCTGTTACCTCTTGTTTAAGCAGAAGGTTACAAAAAGCACGCGCGGAGTAGCTGTTAAATACAAAGAGAACTTCACCATTAAAAGAGCCTAAAAAGCGTTGTTTAGTGAGGTAAAACTCATACTCTTCTTCCAAGACTTCAATGATTTTATCGTCTAAACTGTGGATATCAATGCTTGAAATCTCAGGAATATGCAGTTTGGCGTGATTATCGAGCATATCGCCAATTAAAGAAGCGGATAGTCCAAAAGAGACATTAATCAGCTCCTTTAAAACATCTTCTTGTTGCGAGTTAAAATAGTGTTTCATCATTTAAAATACCAACTTTAAAAGGGTTGTACGGAATTCTTGTTCGTCTATAGGTTTTGAGATGATCGCAGAAGCGCCAAGGGCTAAAACTTTCTCTTTAGTCGTTTTTTGACGATCGGCAGAGATCATAACCACGAGTGCCTCAGGGTTGATAGCGCGAATACGCTCTAAGGCTTCAAAGCCATCAACAATGGGCATAGTGATGTCTAAAAAGACAACATCAGGTCTATGTTGATCATAAAGCGCAATAGCCTCTTCACCATTGCACCCTTCAATAATTTCAGCATTTTCAACGATTTTTTTTGGGATCATCTCAATAAGCCATTTGCGTGATATTTTTGAATCGTCAACGACTAAAAAAATCATTTTGTTCGATAAGCTCATCTCATAATCCTCATAATTTTAATTCTTTAGCATTAATGGTACAAAAAATATCTTTAAAAAACTATATAAGATATTTTTTAGCTTCTTCTTTACTGTTATACGGTGATGCATGGATGACTTTTTCACCAATGTTTAAAGTATAACTTTGCGTTGGAAGTGCTTTGGTAAAACTTAAAATGATACGACAAGCTTCTGCTTCATCCATGCTAGAGGCATTTTTTGAAAGTAAGGAGCTAGGCGCATTCATATCATCGCCTACTTGTACAAGGACAAGTTTAGGGTTATTTAAAGTGTCAATGATGTCATTCTCTTTTTCATTACGTCCAACCACAAGTTTTGCACCCTCTGGAAGTCTGAAATGCCTCCCATTTTTAAGGACTTCAATGTCATCTTTCGAAAATGTATCGTGTGCCACAAAATCACGTAAACGGATACTAAATTGGACATCTGTAAGGAGACATCCACCTGCGGGTGTTGGATAATCTTCCCAGCCTAACTCTTTGGCAAGAGCGAGCTGTGCATTACGACCACGACCGTTAAAGCCACGAAGCTTGCTTCGATCAACCCATCCTTCACGTTCAGGCTTTGTCTCTTCCATCACAAGGGCGCATAGAGGACGAAGAATCAAATCTTCATCAATGTCATTGGCTATTTTTTTCACCAATCTTAGGGCATCTTTGTTTTGGCTCATAGGACGCTGACCAACGACTTCACCCGTAGCAATAAACGAAGCGCCATAGCGAGGCAATAGCGATTTTGCAACACTAAACATCAAACCATGACAGTCAATGCACGGGTTGAACTGTTTGCCATAGCCATATTTTGGGCTAAAGAGCACCTCTTGCAGATATTGATCGCGGATATCGATGACTTCAAGTGTAGCACCAGCGATACTTGCGCGTCTTTTGAGGGTATCGTAGTTGTCTTCTTTGACACCAAAACCAATGTTAATATGCAGGGCAATGACGTCAATGCCCTGATCACTTAAAAGTTTCATTGCGAGCATGCTATCAAGCCCGCCACTATAGAGTACTAATGCTTTCATACGGAACCAATTCACCTTGTTTTAATTTCATCATTTTTTCTTGAATTTTACGGATCAAAAACTGTTTTTTATCGTAACTCAACTCTTTTGCCATTCTAATTTCTTGGAACTTTTCGTTGTAGTAGTGGTATAAAAATGCGACCATCGAAGCAATCAATGATTTTTCATCGTACACTTTGATGTCTTCCCATAGTGAAATGCGTCTAAGCTTAGGATGTTCAAATTGATTGTCCAAAAGAAGCGAAAACTCTTCTTGGTGGGTTTTGAACATGGAACTATCGATGGTATCGAGTACCGTATCTATAAGACTGGGTTCACTTAAAATCGTTTTGATGATCGTAAGTTCCAGCATATCTTCAAAGGCACGCTCTTTTTTATCGAGTCTTTGTGGCTTATGATGGCTTTGGATTTTCACCAAATTGTGGTGCAGTCCCAGTTTTTCTGAGAGCATGCCTGTATAGCTCTCTTGGACGGCTTGTGGCAGTATTTTGAGGTATGTCATCGCTTCCGTGAGTGCTTGCTGCTTTGCCAAGGGGTCTTTGAGATTATACTTTTTAACCATACGCTCTAGCGCAAACTCGATGAAAGGCTGAGGCGTTCTAAAGAGGTGGTTGAGGGCGTCAATAAGATTATTTTGAACCATATCCGCAGGGTCCATGCCTCCACTAAAAAGAACAACGCCTCCTTTAATGCCGTGTGTGCTGAGTAACATAGAGGCTTTAAGCGCAGCGTTAATGCCTGCATCATCACCATCATACGCGACGATTACTTCAGGATCACCCCTCGTGATGAGTGGAATATGCTCGTTGGTAAGGGCAGTACCAAGCGTCGCCACGGCATGCGTAAATCCCGCTTGATGCAGCATAATGACATCAAGGTAGCCTTCGGTGATGATGATGGTTTTTTGTTTGTAAATAGCCTCTTTGGCGAGCTGATAGCCATACAGCAGTTGTGATTTATTAAAGTGTTTGGTTTGCGGCGAGTTAACATATTTGGCAGGATGGTTTGAGAGCGTTCGTCCGCCAAAACCAACGAGTCTGTTGCTTGGTGAATAGATGGGAAAAGTGACGCGTTCGATAAAACGTGCATAAGGGTTGTTGTTTTCCCCGATGCCTGCAACGCCATACTCCATGCTTTCGCTCATGGCATACCCACGTGAACTCAAAAAATCCAAGGTTGCAAAAGAGGCGGGTGCATAACCAATTTCAAATTTTTCAACAGACGCTTCAGAAATGCCGCGTTGGATTAAATACTGTTTTGCCGAAGGATTATTGTCGAGCTGTTTAACGTAAAAAAGATTCAGCGTCTCCATCAACTTTCGATCTTCTTTTTTAATGCCATCGTTGGTGGTATAGGAGAGTGAAAAATTGACCATGTTTGCTAGTTTTTCGATCGTCTCAGGGTAAGAGAGTTTTTCATACTCCATCACAAATTTAATGCTATCCCCGCCAGCGCCACAGGCAAAACAGTGGTAAATTTGCTTTGATGGACTCACCACAAGGCTAGGGCTTGTATCGTTGTGAAAAGGGCACACGCACTTATAGTTAGCACCATTTTTTTTAAGCTCTAAGTAAGAGCCTACGACATCGACAATATCAAGACGTTGTTTGAGGTTTTCTATGGACGATTTATCTATCATAGTCATATTATATCAAGTTTGGTATAATAGACTTCTTTTTCAAACTTCACAGATGAGGGTTTACATTTTGGATAATTTTTTTATAGCATACCGCGATCCGCTTTTTGGCGTCATTATCTTGTTTGCGATTGTTTTTGTGATCTCTTTTTCAAACTATTGGTGGGGTGTTTTTAAGAACAAAGAAGAGAAACAAAGTATTGATAAGTTTGTCAAAAAATTTGAAATTGTCACCGATGAAAACGAGTATAAAAAACTTTTAGAAGATGCTTCGATTCCTTTAGAATCGTTAGCCTTACTTGCACATGCATATGCTAAAAGTGGGGATTATGAAAAAGCGATCAACATTTACCTTGTGACGCTCAAACGTGTGAAGGGCAAAGATGAGAAACAGTACTTACTCTCAACTTTAGGAAAAACCTACTTTAAAGCGGGCTTTTTACGTCGAAGTTCCGAAGTCTTTTTGGAGTCATTACGCCTGCATCCACGAAACACAGAGTCTCTCAAATATTTGACGGTAGCGTATGAGCAACTTCAAGAGTATGTGAAAGCAGAAGAAGTACTCGATTCGCTCGAAGAACTTGGGGCGAAAGTAAACGTACAGAGAACCTATCTCAAAGCACTGGAAACACTGAAAGAGAACAATCTTAAAGAGAGTCAGAAAGTTGAAAAATTTTTAGAGCTCAGTAAAAACGCACCTTTTTTAAAGCGAAAATTGTTTGAATATATGCAAGAAAATGGCATCAAAATTGAGCCTTCTTTTTTTGAAACTTTGTCCTTTGACACCATGATAGATCTTTTGTGGTATGTCGACCCCATGGTGTATGATATTCTTACATGTAAAGATCCTCTTGTACAGCAAATAGCGATGGCACGGGGTTTAACGCCTTATGCTGAGCAAGAGAGTGAAGCTCCTTTTGCGCTCGATGTTTTGGGGAAACTTCAAAGCATCGGTTACGACAAAGCGAGTCTTGGCTTTGAATACCTTTGCCGTGAATGCAAACAAGTTTTCCCGATTCATTTTTACAGATGTCCTCATTGCCAAAGCATCAATAGCGTAACAATTCAAACCACACTTACTAAAGCATACGATGAAGAAAATATCTCTTTTCTGTGATGGCTCTTCCTTAGGAAATCCTGGGGCTGGGGGCTATTGCGCGATTTTACGTTTTGGGAATGTGGAGAAGATCGTGAGTGGTGGAATGGCAAATGCCACCAATAACCAGATGGAACTTCTTGCGGTCATTGAAGGGCTTTCCGCTCTTAAAGAGCCATGCGATATTACCCTTATTAGCGATTCGAGTTATGTTATCAAAGGCATTAATGAGTGGTTAGAAGGGTGGAAGCGAAAAGATTTTGCCAAAGTGAAAAACCCAGAAATGTGGCAACGTTATGTGGAAGTCTCAAAAAACCATAAAGTACATGGCATTTGGGTTAGAGGGCATGATGGACACGTGGAGAATGAGATGTGCGATAAGATCGCTAAAGAAGAAGCAACCAAAATAAAAATAAGTTAACAGACTTTTCTGCCTAGCAAGAGGCTAGCTTTAGCGCCCTAGTGGCTAACGTAGCTTTTAGGCTTTGCCTAAACAGCGTTGTAAAAATAACATAAGGAAAGATAATGCAAAAAAGATTAGAGGCGTTACAGAAGCGTTTGGGTTATCAGTTTAAAGAGCAAGACCTGATAATCGAGGCACTTACGCACAAAAGTTCAAAACAACCCTACAACAATGAGCGCTTGGAGTTTTTAGGTGACGCGGTACTGGATCTCATCGTTGGTGAGTACCTTTACCATGAATTCACTGAAGTAGCGGAAGGTGAACTCTCCAAACTTCGCGCTTCCCTTGTCAATGAAAAAAGCTTTGAAAAGCTTGCACGACTGCTGCATTTGGGCGAGTACATCTACATTTCACTCGCGGAAGAGAATAACAATGGCAGAGAAAAACCTTCTTTACTCTCCAACGCATTTGAAGCAATTATGGGCGCACTTTACCTTGAAGCAGGACTTGAAAAGGCTAGAGCTTTGGCCATTGCTCTTTTGGAAGAGGCGTATCCTAAAATCGATATGGATGCCATTTTTAGAGATCACAAAACGACCTTGCAAGAGCTCACACAAGCGCATTTTGGGATGACGCCAGAGTACCGCTTGGTGCGCTCTTTTGGACCCGATCATAAAAAAGAGTTTGAGATAGCCGTTTCCGTGCGCGGTCGTGACCTCTCGGTTGCCAGTGGTAAAAGTAAAAAAGAGGCGCAACAAAAAGCGGCGATGTTGGCATTGGAAATTTTGAAAAAAGAGATCAGATGAGCAGTAACACCTTTGGTAAAAAATTTAGCTTTACAACTTTTGGCGAGTCGCATGGACGTGCAATTGGCTGTGTGGTCGATGGTGTACCAGCAGGTTTAGCGATCGATGAAACGTTTATTCAAAGTGAGTTAGATAGGCGAAAACCGGGTCAAAATAAATTTGCAACCGCGCGCAAAGAGGGCGATAAGATCGAGATTTTAAGCGGTGTGTTTGAAGGTCTTAGTACGGGTACGCCTATTGCTATGGTTATTTTCAACGAGAACCAAAAAAGCGGTGACTACGACAGTGTGAAAGACCTTTTTCGTCCAGGGCATGCAGACTTTACCTACTTTCACAAATACGGCATCAGGGATTACCGAGGCGGTGGACGTAGTAGTGCAAGAGAAACAGCGGCGCGTGTAGCGGCAGGTGCTATCGCAAAGTTACTTCTGAACTCTTTACATGTAAAGGTTCAAAGTGGTATTTGCGCGATTGGTGGCATTGAAGCCAAAAGCTATGATTTTGAGCGTGTGGCAAAGAGTGAGATTTACGCACTGGATGGAAACGTCGAAGAGGTGCAAAAAGAGGCTATTTTAGAAGCTAAAAATGCGCATGATTCTGTAGGTGGTGTGGCTCTGGTACAAGTTGTAGGAGCACCCGCAGGACTGGGTGAGCCGATCTATTATAAACTGGATGCTCTTTTGGCAGAAGCTATGATGGGCATAAATGGTGTTAAAGGGATTGAAATCGGTGAAGGCTTTCATGCTTCAGCGCTCAAAGGCTCCCAAAATAACGATGCGATTACCAAAGAAGGTTTTACAACCAATCACAGTGGTGGAATTTTGGGCGGCATGAGCAATGGCGATACCATTACATGTAAAGTCTATTTTAAACCGACACCGTCTATTTTTATCGCTCAAGAGACGATCGATAAAGAGGGAAATGCGCTTACATGTAATCTCAAAGGAAGGCATGACCCTTGCATCGCTGTACGCGGCAGTGTTGTTGCTGAGTCAATGGCAGCGCTCGTCATTGCTGATCTGCTTCTTTTGAATCTTGGATCAAATATGGAACAGCTTAAACGTATTTACATGTAATGTTTACAAGAAGAGGTGTGGCTACAAAAGTGTAGCCACATTTTTTAGGTAAAGAGTAAAACAACTCGGTAGGTAATGAACGCTAGCACCCATGCTGTTGCAAAGGTAAAGATGACCAAATAAACGGTATATCGTGCTTCTTCTGCCTCTTTGGCAAAAACGGCTGTTGCTGCAAGGCATGGCAGATAGACCATAACAAAAACGATAAACGCCATAGCTGATGGGAAGCTGATGTTGTCTGTAATGATGGCGCGAAGTGAGGTGTCATCTTCACTGACTTTGTCTCCTAAAGAGTAAAGCACACCCAGTGTGGAAACAATAACCTCTTTGGCCGCAAGTCCGCTAAACGTTGCTACGCTCATTTTCCAGTCGAAGCCAAGTGGTGCAAAGGCAGGCTCAATCGTTTTACCGATCATACCAAGGTAGGTATGCTCCATTAATTTCTCGCGTTTTTCATTTTCTAAGGCTTGAATAGCATCTTCAACAGAAGCGCTTTTATCTTCGCCAACAGCTTCAGTAGCCTCTTTTTGAGTCTCTTCGAGAACACTTTGCTCTTCATTTACAGAGGGTTGGAGCGCTTCGATTTTTGTGGTGTATTCTTCTTCAATGAGTATGTTTTTTGGGTATGAGCTGATAAACCAGATAAGCATTGACGCCATTAAAATGAACGTTCCCGCTTTTTTAACATACATGATTGACTTCGCATAGACTACAAACCATAGAAGTTTTAAGCTTGGAAGGCGATATTTTGGCATCTCCATAACGAAAGGTTCATCTTCACCTTTGAACGCACTTACACGAAGAATTTTAGCTGCTATGAGACCCAAGAGCGCACCTGAGATGTAAATGCCAAAGAGAACATTGCCTGCCATATCTTCTTCAAAAAAAGCACCCGCAAAAAGAACATACACAGGAAGGCGTGCTCCACAACTCATGAAACCGATGACAAACATCGTGAGTAAACGGTCTTTTTTGTTTTTAAGCGTACGTGCTGCCATGTAGGCGGGAACAGAACAGCCAAAACCTGTAACAAGGGGTACAAAGCTTTTACCGTGAAGCCCAAACTTGTGAAAAAAGCCATCAAGCAAGAAGGCAGCGCGAGACATATATCCCGTCGTTTCTAAAAGGGCAATTCCCAAGAAAAGAATCATAATGTTAGGTAAGAACATCACAACACTTCCAACACCGGTGATGATTCCATCCACTATCAGTGATTTAAGCGCTTCATTACCTATGGTACTTCCGACTGTTTCACCCAACCAACCAAAACTCGCTTCAATCCAGTCCATAGGGATTTGCCCCAGTGTAAACGTCAGTTGGAACAGTCCCCACATCAAGAAGATAAAAATAGGAAGACCAAAGAGCTTATGAATTAAAAGGGTGTCAATTTTTTGAGTAATATTTTTATTTTTTGTTTGAGTGACACTTAGTACTTCTGCACATAAACCTGCTGCAAAAGAGCTATGTTGGCGGTTGATAACTTCTTCAATCTCATCGGTTTGTGCGTACATGTAAATATGGCCAAGCGCGTTATTGAGAATGGGGTGTAACTCGATGTACAACGGTTGCTCATGCATTAATGCATAGATTTCTTTTTTCTGCCACAAAAGACCAACAGCTATTTGACGGTTTGTAAGAGAATCTGCTTTAAAATGTTTATCATCTAAAAAGCATACGATAGTTTGGAGTTGTTCTTCGACTTCATTGCTATAAATCAATTTTGGTGCAATGAGAGGGTTTTTGGTTACATGTAAAATCTGATTGACGAGTAAATCAATATTTATTTTTAGTTTAGAGGATACGCGAATACAAGGAATTGAAAGGATTTTGCTCATTATTTCAGTCTGGACGATCATGCCTTCTTTGATTGCCTCATCGTCCATATTTAAAGCGATTACCATCTTTTTTTGAAGTTCCATAAGCTCTGTGGTCAGCATAAGGTTACGTTCTAAATTTGTGGAGTCTATAACATTTAAAATAAGGTCATATTCCCCTGTGAGTAAAAAGTCTTTAGTCACTTTTTCATCCGCTGAAAAATCTTCTAAGGAATAAAGACCGGGGAGATCAATAAATTCAATCGCAAATCCTTCAGTACTGAGATGTGCGGTTGCTTTCTCAACGGTGACACCTGCAAAATTTCCAATTTTAAGGTTGGAGCCGCTGATAGCATTGGCAAGATGGCTTTTACCGACATTGGGTTGACCTACAAGTGCAATAACAATTTTTTTCACTACTTAGCCTCCACTTCGATCATTTTTGCCTCATCAAAGCGAAGTGCTACTGAACTAAAACCTAGAGCTACTTTAAGGGTGTTTTTTTGAAGGCTTGTTTCAACGACTTCAACCTCTTTCCCGACACTTAAGCCCAATGATAATAGACGTTTTTTCAGTATGTGTTGCGCATGAATCTGTTTTATGAATGCTTTTTGATTTTTATTGATTTGCGATAAATCCATAAGTATTCCTTTCTTAATCTCATAACATAAGCGATATTATATATGCTACTTCCTTTTATCTAAATAAAAACGATTATTAAAATTGAATATGAAATGGAGATGCTTTTTTGCAGTTTTTAATGTGAGTTATCGTTAAAAGGCTAGTTGGGAAGTATCGTTTTAGCAGTCTCTTCCAAAAGTGATTTGGGTACAAGCCCTAAAAAACGTTTCATCTCTTTGCCATCCTCTGAGAAAAAAGCAAACAGAGGAACGCCGTAAACACCGCCCACTGCTTTGCTAAAATATTCACTCGATTGGGGCTCTGAGATCACTTTAAAGGTCACGTTGTACTTTTTTAAAAAGGTGATGTCATCATCGCTGCGTGAACTTCCTCCTAAAATACCGATAACCTCTATTTGACCTTGATACTTCTGCGCCAATTCATTCAGGTAAGGGATTGCCTCTTTGCAGGCACCACACGTTTTGGTAAAAAAAAAGAGCAGGTAGGGTTTTTCATAGGAGAGCTTTAGACGAGCTTCTTTAGGGGTAAACGTACTTTGAATGGGCTTACTCTCACCAATGATGATGTGATTTTTTTGCGTGAGATTTTCACCACATCCGCTTAGAAATAAGATCAGAACCCATCCAAAGTAACGCATTAGAGATACTTCATAATGATTTTTTGAGCTTCCTTCCATGGCAGTTCACCATGGATGACCTCTTTTAAAACACCTTGATTGTCAATCAAAAACATAATCGGCACCGAGCGTACATTGTAACGTTTTGCGGTAATATCAATATCATCTTTTAAAAGTGGATAGTGAAATTTTGACTGGGCTTCAAAAGCGGCAATATCTTTGTTTTCATTGAGTGAATTCACCGCAATAATGGCTAATTTATCGGGATATTGCTCTTGTAATTGATCTAACAGTGGCATTGCTTCGGTACACGATGCACATCCCATCATCCAAAAGCGAAGCACAATGACTTTGCCAGCATAATTTGATAGCGTAACAGGATCACCACTGAGTGTTTTAGCCGAGAGTTCAGGTGCCTGTGCATTCATTTTGGCTTTTTGAGGGACTGCTGAGCAGGCATTGAAAAGCAGTGCAAAAAGTAGTAGTGTTAAAACAGATTTACGCATGAGGTATCTCCTCCATTTTGCCATGGCGAAGGTTGATAATGCGATCCGCATAGCGCCCCAATTCTGGGTTATGCGTAATTAAAATGATCGTTTTGCCTTCTTCTCTTAAACGGCAAAAAAGATCGAGGATAACTTTTTCATTTTGTTCATCCAAATTGCCCGTTGGTTCATCGGCAAGGAGAATTTCAGGGTCGTTAATGAGTGAACGAGCGATACACAAGCGTTGTTGTTCCCCTCCTGAAAGCTCGGAAGGACGGTGCGTTAAACGGTGTGAGAGTCCTACTTTTTCAAGCGCTGCTTTGGCATCCTCTTCATCCACACTGCTGTGGTAGTACTGCGCGAGCATGATATTTTCAAGCGCACTGAGGTAGGGAATGAGGTGAAATTGTTGAAAGATAAGCCCCACTTTTTCACGTCTGATAACCAGTTTTTGAGCCTCGTCTAAAGAACCCGCATCTATGCCACCTAAGAGGTACTCACCGTTTGAGGGTGCATCCATCAACGAGAGAATGTTCAGAAGCGTTGTTTTTCCAGAACCCGACGGCCCCATGATGCTGATCCACTCGCCTTTGTGTACACAGAGGTTGATGCCCTCTAATGCGATCACGTCGCCAAATTTTTTTTCAATGTTTTTAAGTTCTAATACAGATGTCATAAAGAATTATTCTCCTCTTAAAATAGTAGCCACAGGCAAGTTCAATGAACGCTTGATGGGAAAGTATGCGGCAATGGCTGCAAACAGCAGCGATAAAATGGTTGCAATCGGAATCGATAAAAAACGAAAATCAATGCCAGAGCCAAAGATAACCGTGCCAAAAAATTGGGATAAAAAGAAGCCTAAAAATGCCCCTAACACCGAAGCAAGCAGGGTCATCAAAAAGGTTTCAGTGCCAAAAAGCGTGGCAACATTGCGTTTGGATGCTCCAAGAGCGCGAAGTAGGGCGATCTCTTTGGTGCGTGAAAAGATAATGGAGCTGAGCGTGGTATTGACACACATGGAGGTGATGAGCAGTACTGTAAAAGCCACCAATGCCATTAAGAATTTGATCTTATCTAAGATCAGACCCTCTGAGAGTGAGATACGCGCAAGAGGTTTGGCGCTGAAACTGCCTACTTTGGAAAGCTCTGAACTAATCGCATTGATCTGATCAAAATCACCCAAGATCACTGCTTCAACCAGATGGATTTGCCCCGCTTTGCCTAAAACTTTTTGCGCCAAAGGAAGAGAGACAAAAAGAAGTCCATCTTCTTTATCGCCACTGGAGACAATCCCTTTGATGCGAATGGTTGTGGAAAAGCCACTCTGCTCATTGACCAAATTGATGCTTGAGCCCACTTTGAGCTCCATCTTTTTTGCCAGATCGACTCCGACAAGGGCATTGCGTTCGTCAAAATCAACGTTGATGTAGGTTCCTTGTACGACCTCTAAAAAAGGTTTAGCTACTTTCATTCCTGCAAAGTCAACACCTGCCATCACGGCATCACCCAGACTTAAACGAACCGTTCCAAAGAGGTACGGGGAAGCACCTAAAAGGGAGCCTTTTGGGATTACATGTAAAGACTTTTCATAATCGCTTTGATCGAAGAAAAGGGATTTTTCAACCGATTGCGGCGTGAAAAGCACATTCGCACCATACGCCTTCAGCTCTTTGCGCATTTTAGAGTCGATGTCCAGATAGACATTAACAAAAGCACCCGTTACGCACGCCCCCAGCATGATGGAGATAAAAATGATGAGGGTACGATCGTAACTGAAACGAAGGCTTTTAAATACCGAACGAAGTAAAAAAGTACTGCGTGAGGATTGTTTTTTATTTGCGACCATAAAGCACCTCCGCAGGTAAAAGATCAATTACACGGCGCATTGGAAGCAGTGAGCCCACAAACGCGATAATCAGCGCAAAACTAATGGTGAGAGGTAAAATAATCCATGAAATTTCAACCGCATGCCCAAAGATACTGAGTGCGATGAGCATCGAAAGCCCATACCCTACAAGTGCTCCAACCGTTCCAGCGATGAGGGCGACACTGAGCGATTCTGCGATGAAAAGCGCGTAGATCGCAAGATTACTTGCTCCGAGCGCCTTTAACAGCCCGATCTCTTTTTTGCGACGGTGAATCTCCGATGCCATCAATGAAGCGATGCCAATGGATGCTGCAATCAGTGCGATGATGCTGACCATTCCCATCAGCGATTGGATTTTTTTCACGACTTTGCTTTCGCCATCACTCACTTTCATCAGTGCCTTTGCCGTAGCACCTTTGTACTCTTCTTCGATTTGGTAGGCTATCGAGCTGACATAGGCGGTGCAGTACCAATGATCATACTCTAATGTGTCCAGTTCTGCAGGGTTACGTTTGGCTTTCATCGAGAGGTCATCCTCTGGAACGGTGAGGGCTGAGACTTCCACACGGGATATTTTTTCAGGTTTACCTAGCAGCGTTTGTGCCAAAGCCATGGACATCATGATCTTGCCTTCCACCTCTTGTGCACCTTTTAAAATACCCTTTACATGTAAAGATTTATCTGCAAGCATAACCGTGTCGCCAACCGCGATGTGGTGCTCTTTGGCGAGAGTTTCACCGACTAAAATATTTGCTTCCGTATCATCCTCTATCCACGCTCCCTCAACACTCCAAAACGGGTAGAGTGACTTGACGCCAATGCGGTAGTTTGGCTCATCCGCAATGGGGAGATTTTTATCAAAATAAGTGCCTACTATGGCAACAGGTATCGACTCTTTTGACCACGCTACTTTCCCTTCTAAAAAAGGAGCATACGCGGCGATGTTATTGCGCCAGAATACCTCTTTGATTTTGGGAAGTTTGCTCTCATCCAAGTAAGCATCCTCTTGCAAAGGCTTAAAGGTTTTGCCTTCGATCTCCATACTCAGTGCGCCACCTTTGGGCAATACAATGATATTGGAGCCATAACTGCGAAGTTCAAGTGCGACCTTGTCGCCAATGCCAAGCGTAATGTTGAGCATTGAAGCGACCAGCATGGAGGCTAAAAAGATGGTCAAAAAGGCGAGCATCTTTTGGGTTTTATTGCCCCAGAGGGCGCTTTTAAGGAGTTTGTATTCCATCATCTGCTAACCTCTCCTAACGCTTGGTAGCCTTGTGCTCTCCAGTGAGATTCACTGGCAGTACCCACGTAACGTTCAGGATTTTCTTTAAATTTTTCATACGTATCGCTGTTTTCAAAGTAGTAGGTTTTTCCACCAAAAACATACGTTTTAGGAGCTTTGAGATTAATCAATTTGGCACCACTGACGGGATCACTTACACTTTTTTCCACGACCTCTGAGAAGTAGTTCACCCCTTTGAGAATCGTCTCTAGCTTGATGGTGATCTCTTTGCCATCAAATTCATATGGAAAAGGAATAGGGTTACATCCACCTTCTTTACCAACAGATGGAATAAAAATACGCACATTGCACGAGATACAAATGAGCTCATCTCCTTTTTTAACATAGCCCATATCGCCACAAATCATGCACGCGTCAAAAACGGCAACTGGCGCGTCTTTCTCTTTGTAACGGTTAAGCAGAAAGAAGCGAATCTTATTGCCCTCATCTGTGATGTAGGCAAAACGGTGTAGGTCGTTGTCGCGTAACAGCTCCATTGGAATTTTAAATTCGCCATTCTCTGGCTCTAAAATCGTAGGTGTCGAAATGGTTGGCGGACGTGAAGTGACAAGATCGTAATAGAGTATAAATGTACTCATCACTAGCACGATAAGGATATTACATGTAAAGACTTTTTGCAGATGCGCCCTCGTAGCACGAATGCGTCTAGAAGCGATAACACCCACATCTTCTTTACGCTCTTTTTGCGGTTGTTGACGTAGAAAAAGAGCGCTTAAGACAATGACGATGGCAAGGTAAACGTAGGTGAAAAATGAGGAGTAATGCAACACTTTGGCAACGGCTGAGAGAAGCCATGTTGAGGTTGGAAGCACACCTAAACGCATCAAGGCAATGCCAAGTTCCCCACAAATATCTAATAGCAAAAAGAGGGTGCTCAGGGTAATGGCGGAGTTTCGAACTCTAGGGCTGAGTGTTTCATTGACCTTTGTCATTAACCAGAAAAGTAGTAGGAGCAAACAGGCGCTCAAAATTACAATGCCCAAAGAGACGATGGAAAGCGTGTCTAAAAGCGCACCCTTCAGCAATGGAAAATCACGGCTAAGCGTGCCGTATTCTATACCAAAAGAGATCGCAAGCAGTGCCATGAGCGCCAGTTTAACGCTTTTAAAGGGGAGCAGACACACAGCCCAGCCCAGAAGCAATAAAACGACGATAACACCGTTGGCATAGAGTTTAAGTGTGGTGTCCCAGAGATAGAGATTGGCGAATTCAAAGAGTCCAATACCTATCCAAATACCGATAAAAGAGGCTAAAAAAGAGGTTTTGAGGCTGATGTGTTTGTTCCATAAAGCACTCAAAAGTGTAAAGCCCAGTAATGCTTGCATCACGTGGATAAAATAAATCGACATTGCATCGTGTCCTTCAACAAAAAACTTGCGTCTCTTTTCGTTTACATGTAAAAAAAAGAGACACAAATTTTGGGTAGAAAAAGAAGAGCGCAAAGGCTCTTCTTAGGGTTTTTAGTCTTTAATACCGGTGTATTTAAATTTGTATGTCGTTGTGAACGGTTCAAACCATTTACCAACACCTGATGCTGCATCAGCATGTCTTCCAAAACCTTGTTTTGAAGGATTGTCGATGGTAAATTTCAGTTCGTAGTTACCAACACCCAACATTTTCACGTTTGCACCGTAGTGAGGACCATCGGCTGCAACCATTGGCATAAATGTACCTTTTTTGCTTTTGCCAGTATCGAGGTTTTTAAGCTCATAACTCACGCTCAAATAAGGAACCCATTCACCTGCTGCAAAACCGTTGGTATTACCTTCCGTTGCGCTGATATCTGCTTCAAGATGCACATCAGCTTGTGAAGGTGCTAGGTCGATACCTTTTGGCTCCATATCGATCGGTTTAAGGTACACAGCGGCTACGGTCATGTGATTCATCACGACCTCTTCACCAATTGGGTACTCTTTCATCTCAGCCTCTGCGGCATGGGCTAACATAACGGCTACGCTCAGCGCTAATACTGATTTTGCCAACATTTTTAACATAGTTCCTCCTTAGAAAATTTAGATCTCAAAATCGTTCTCCTTTTTTTGAGATTCAAGCTTTTTTCGCTTGAATCATGATGTATAATGAACCCACAATCAGCCCAATGATAAGCACTGCTTGGGGAATAAGGCTTTGCATGTATGGGTAAATTCCAAGCCACGTTAGTGTTGGAAAGCCCTCAATCAGGGCTGGTTGAAACACTTTGCCTTCCACCAGTTCCATAATACCTTTGCCAGTAAAGACGATTGCCATGTAAAAAATGATCGCACTGGTAATCATGAAAAAAGGCTTAATTGGAATCCTGATCGCTCCCGCTTTGAGGAGGAAAAAGAGGATGATAAGTGCAATGACGCCCGCGCCAAAACCTGCGGCTAACATGCTGTACCCAAGCGGAGTTTTTGCATCAAAAATGAGTGCTTGATAGAACAGTACCGTCTCCGCACCTTCACGGTAAACCGCTAAAAAGACGGTAAACCAGAGTGCCCTAATTGAGCCAGAACTCAGTGATTCCGAGACTTTTTCCGCAATGTAATGACTCCATTTTTTCGCATGCGCATTGGAGAGAAGCCAGAAGCCCACGTAGTACAGCAGTCCAACGGCGACGAGCATTGTCACACCTTCTAGCATTTCGCGTGATTCTCCTGGATTTTGGAAGATCAAATTCATCACAAAAGCGGTCACAAAGCTAAGTACAATCGCACTCCATAAAGCACTGTAAACGATGTTAAGGCGTGTTGCATTGCCACTTTTGATCAAGTAGGCAATGACGGCGGTGACAACGATGAGTGCTTCAATGCCTTCGCGTAAAATGATGATCAAAGAGTAGAGGAATTGACTCCATGGTGAATCCGAACCCGAGAGCTTTTCAGCTCCACTTGCAACTTGCGTGTTGAGTGAATCCATCTCGCTTAACACACTTTCAGGTGTGCTTTGGTTTTTCATCAGCGCTACGATTTTGCTGAAGGAGCCTTCGATGCTCGTTTTAAGAGTGCTATCAACAGCGCCAATTTTGACTTCCATCCCGCTGGCTTCAAAGATGTCAAAATAAGAATTTTGAACCAGTTGCATCGCTTTTTTAGCATCGCCTGCACTGTAGAGTTTGTGTGCTTCTAAAAGTTTTGCTTTGAGATTTGCCATGACAGGCGTGAAGTCTTCTTTGACCGCTTCTTGAGCCTCTTCTTTAACAGTCACAACCGCTAATTTAGCAGCATCTGTTGGTAGTTCAAGCATTGAGTGCCAGATGTTACTCTTCAAACGATCCAACTCCTCTTTGAGTTCCTCTTTTGTGTGAATCTCTTCATCCACAGCGCGAATGACACGCCCCATCTCTTGCTGAATTTGGCTATCGCGCCATTTGGAAATGTATTTACGTACCGCTGTTTCAATCATACCGTTACGATATTCTTCAAATTTAGCAGAAGTAATGAGAAATTTTGTCTCTTCTTTATCGCCTTTTTCGAAAGCATTTAAGGCTTTTGCGTATTTGGTTTCGATTTGCTTGTAGAGTGTTTTCCATTTGATATCTAATGTAGGCTCGGGTGTTTGTTCTACAGCTTTTAGATGACTATCATCGCCCTTTTCACCAATGAGGCGTGTACCTTTTTCAAGTTTAGGAAGTACTTCTGCCATTTCAGATGCGAGATTGTCCATAACGGCTTTGATTTCAGCAACCGATGCACCATCATTAATCAGCTTGCGAATCGATACAAATTCTGCTTCCATCGCATACGATTTTTTACCCGATACATTAATACGAATAGGACCTTCAAGATTTTCAAAAAGCTCAAAATAAGCACTTTGTGCTACTTGTTTTGCCTCTTCTTGCGCTCCTTTTTCGTACAGAGCTAAACTCTCTTTAAAGGTTTGATTAATTCTATTTATAATATCAGCATAATTTGTTGTTGCCGCCGAAAAAAGTAGGGAGGGGAGAAAGCCTAGCAAAAATAAGCAAAGCATTTTATACTTCATTGAGTTACCTTTTTGTTTATTCGAGGATTATCTAAAACTGTTTAAGTATTTATAATTGATAATCGTAATCGAATAATAGTACTCTATTCCTTTTATATAAATAAAAATCATTATTAAATTAAATTTGTGTTAAATAAAATAGCAAAAAAGAAGAAAATTGAAATAAATGTTTAAAAAGTGTGTATGGATCTTGTACTAAAGGTAGCTCAAGAGTTCTTGCAGAACTCTATTAAAAAAGAGAAGGTTGTGTGAGGGATTTGAGTTTGAAAGATCTTCGGTGAATTTCGCAGTATCCAAACGCTTTGATCTTTTCTACATGTAAAGCACTTCCATAGCCTTTGTGCTTTTCAAATTCGTAGTGTGGATAAGTGGAAGCAATCTCGTACATATAGCGGTCACGGCTTACTTTGGCTAAGATACTCGCTGCACTCACTTCAGGAACTTTGGCATCCGCTTTAATCATGGTGGTAATGCCAGATACACCAAAGTTACAATTGCCATCCATTAAAATATCATGTCCCTCAAAATGTGTCTTAATGGTTTCTATGGCGTACCTAAGGCATGCGCTGAGACCTTTTGCGTCAACCATGGCATGATCGCAAAAGACGATTTTGAACTCTGATTTGCTTTGAAGTATCTCAAAAAAAGCTTCACGTTGTTTTTCGCTCAGTTGTTTGGAATCATTAAGACCTAGAACAGGTTCTTTTAAAATAGCGCCTGCAACGACCAAAGGTCCTGCTAAACAACCACGTCCTGCTTCATCAATACCACATAACATCCAAACTCCTTCAAACATCTTTACATGTAAACGAAGTTTAGTGTAGATTTGCTAAAATAGTAGACTTCTTTCCTAGCCCATTGAAAAAAGAGTATCGCTTATAGCACATCACTTTTTAAAACTAAAAACATCGCCATAGCTTTGGCTATGACTCAATTTTGAGTTTCAAAAATTAACGCACTCTAAGCAAACTCTCCATTATTTTCAAGGGCTAGGAAAGAAGTCTATTGAAGGAGTTCCTACATGTTCCATGAAAAAGAAGATCTTGAAAAAGCGTTTAACAAAGAGCTTTTTGTCATCAAAAACGACCTTTACTATCAGCAGATTGATCTGAACAAAAATGGCAAAAAAGAACTTTTGCGTGTGGATATCTCTTACATACCGCACAGTACACTCAGTGGTGACACCTATTCACTGCGTAAAACAAACGATGGAAGACTTGTTGGGTTTATCGCCGATGCGATGGGCAAAGGGCTTTCTGCGGCAATGAGCGCCATGGCGATTACCCGCTTTTTGAACTACTTTTTCGATGAACTCGAAGAGGAAGAGGGTTTTGTGTTTGATGTATGGATCAACAAAACGCTCAAATTTTTGCAGAAAAACCTCTTTGATGAAGAGATCATGAGCATCGTTTTGGTGGAGTATGATATTCACGCATCGGTTGTCAAATATGCCTCGTGTGGTATGCCAGCTTTTTTTATCATTAGTGAAAAGGGCGAGGTTCAATCCATTCGGAGTAACAACCCACCGCTGAGTATTTTTACAGACACAGTACGTGTCGATACGCTTCCCTCTATTTCGATTGCTAAGATGCTTTGTTACAGTGATGGACTCAGTGAAAGTCTTATTCGTGGTGGGAAACTTTATGCTTCGTGTTTAAAAGAAGATTTTATTGATTCGATTTGTGTCAAAGATTTTCGTGACAAAGTGAGTGCTCGTATTGGCAAGGGCGATGATGATTTGACATACATCTATATACAAAAACTAGAAATATCCAAAGACTTTAAAGTATTACGTGTTCCAAGTACTTACGAAGCCATTGATGAGGCGTTGCAAACGGTTGCGAACTATCTTAGAGCTGATCATGTTGATAGCAAAACATCGAGTCAGATTATGCTGACATTCTCCGAGCTTCTTTTAAATGCTTTAGAACATGGTAGTTTTGGAGTCGATAAAGCGCGGAAGAATTACCTGATAGAGCAGAATTTATTTGATGATGAGATGATGCGCCTTGAAAAACTGTATTGTAGTAAAAAAATCAAGATCGTCTATGGCATCATTCCCTCTGGTAAGCGAGAACTTTTCGAAGCAACCATCAGCGATCAAGGTGATGGGTTTGATACGATGGTGCTGAAAAATATTGTCATTAATGCTGAAAAGTTTAATGGCAGGGGTTTTGTGATTATTCGCAAACTCCTAGACCACTTCTATTTTAATAAAAAAGGCAATGCCATAACCATTCAAAAATTTATTACGCCTGTCTTAGAGCTGTAGCGACCACTCCCAAAAAGGAGCGATAGAGAAGCTAAAGCCATCAATGTCTTTGGCACTCTCACTGCTCAGCGTTACAACCTCAATACGCTTTACATGTAAAGCCCAAAAAGTAGGTAGAAGCTTTTGAAGTTTTATCTCAATGGCTTCTGTGGTCGCAAAGCCAACACATAAAATGGCGAGCGACTCATCGGGCAGATAAAAATCAATTCCCTCTTCGTAAAAAACGTTTTTACCTCGTTTGATGAGTTCTAAAAAAACCATATTTTCAAAACGTTTCAAAAAGTCTTTTTTGAAGGTGAGTGCATCTTTAAGGGCAAAATCAATCGGGTAGACTTTTTTAGCGGAACTGGGTTGACTGTATTTTTCCACAAAGAAGAGGAGTTTTTGATCGATGAGATCAGCTGTGATGGCATAAAGCTTGTCTTTGGAGATTTTCGTAAATGCCTTAAGATAATTGTAAATCTGAAATAAAGAGACTTTGGTACTTTGAAGCTCACAAAAACGCTTATAGATTAAAAAAGTCGTGGTATCATTTAATATAAGATGCAACATCATTTGCATCTGCCTTTGATCGTCTTGTTCAACACTTTGCACGATTTGTGGGAATGTACCGTGGTTGGTAAAAAGGTTAAAAAGATGCTCAATGTTGGAGTGTTTTTTATCAAATGAGATAAATTCTTCAAAATCAAGAGGATAAAGTGTAAGCGCATCATAGCCCTGAAGTGTTTTACATGTAAAGCTGGTAGCGATGAGAATTTCATCCACGTTAGGCAATGCAAATGAGAAATCAAAATGCTCTATTACCAGCAGTTTAATACGATTTTTTTGCACAAAAAGTGGCAAATGCTCCGCAACTAAATGAGGCTCAATTCTATCATCTGAAAAATCAATGTAAAGATAACTTCCTTTTTCATAATGGCTCAAATGATCAATAATCAGATGACTTTTACCACTTTTGCGAGGACCATAAAGGATCGTTTTTTTATGAGAAATGATTATTTTTCGATCCAAAAAAAGACTATTTTTAAATGGAGTTTCATAAAGCGCTTGAAGTGTTTGCATAAAAATTCCTCATTTTAAGAGATAAAAATCAAACTATTTTGAGTAAATTCATCAGTTATTTACTCAAATTTTACAACGTTGATTTCTAAAATTTGATTGAAATAGTCTATTATTTTCCTTATTAAAAGGAAATAAAATAAGTATTTATTCTATGAAAACCCCTATGTTTCTTGACTTTTGATATCTATTGTTGTAAAATCACAGTCCTTTAATTAGGTCATCTTCAAGGTGGCAAGTTCTTTACAGGGGTACCAAATGGAAAAAATTAGACTTAAACTCAAGGCGTATGACCATAGAGTTTTAGACAGATCTGTTGCAGCTATCGTCGAAGCTGTCAAACGAACTGGAGCCGAAATTGTCGGACCAATTCCTATGCCTACAAAAATCAAGCGCTATACAGTGCTTAGATCTCCGCACGTAAACAAATCTTCAAGAGAGCAATTTGAGATGAGAATCCATGCACGTATGATCGACATCGTGTCTGCGACTACGGATACAGTTGATTCACTCATGAAACTTGACCTCGCTCCAGAAGTCAATGTTGAAGTTAGAGCTATGGGTAAATAAGGGGTAATGATGGAATATATTATTGAAAAAATCGGCATGAGCCGAACAATCGCAGTACCAAGCGTTCCGGTCACTTTACTCAGAGTTTTAGAAGCAAAGGTATGTGAAGTCAACGCTGACAAACGTGCTTTAGTTTCGTATGTTAGTGGCAAAAAAATGAACAAAGCTATTGTAGGTCAGCAAAAAAAGTATAACCTTTCTGCTGCATTCAATCGTTTTGTGACACTTGATGTTGCAAATGCAGAAGCTGGGGATTTAGATACAGCACCTTTGGGTGAAGCAAAAACACTTAAAGTGTCTTTGAATACTAAGGGTAGAGGTTTTGCTGGTGTTATTAAACGCCACAATTTCCAAGGTGGTCCTGGTGGACATGGTAGTCGTTTTCACAGAGCTCCTGGTTCAATCGGTAACTGTGAATGGCCTGGTCGTGTTCAAAAAGGCAAAAAAATGCCTGGTCACTATGGTAACACTCAAGTTACAGTAAAAAATGAGATCGTTTCATTTGACGCGCAAAATGGTATCTTAGCTGTTAAAGGCTCAGTTCCAGGTGCAAATGGATCATTAGGTAAAGCAAGGATTGTTAAATGAGTAGCGCAATCGTATTAAATGAAAAATTAGAAAATGTTGGTGCATTGGCTCTTCCTGCAAGTTTTGAAGAGATCCATTCACATAACCTATATCTTTATGTCAAATCATACCAAGCTGCGCTTCGTTCAAACACTGCGAACACCAAAACAAAAGGTGAAGTAAGCGGTGGTGGTAAAAAACCTTGGGCTCAAAAAGGTCGAGGTGGTGCACGTGCTGGTAGTAGAAGAAGTCCAGTATGGGTTGGCGGTGGTGCTGCATTTGGCCCAAAAGCTAACAAAAATTATGATTTAAAAGTTAACAAAAAACAGAAAAAACTAGCACTTGAATTCGCATTGAATGAAAAAGCTGCTAATAACGCACTTTTTGTTGTTGATTCTTTGAGCGTTGAATCTGGTAAAACCAAAGACGCATCAAAAATCATGAAAACACTTGGTACAAGAGATGCATTAATCGTTAAAGAATTGGTCGATGAAAAAACATTGTTAGCATTTAGAAATATTCAAAATTGCTACCTTGTTGAATCAAATGAGCTTAATGCGTATTTAGCAACTGCGTTCTATGCGGTAATCATAGAAAAATCAGTGCTTGAAACAATCACAAAAGAGGGCTAAGAATGGCTGATATTACTGATATTAAGGCAATCCTTTATACTGAAAAGAGCTTGAGCCTTCAAGAGAATGGTACAGTTGTTATCCAAACTTCAGTAAGAATGACAAAAAATGGTTTAAAAGAAGTATTAAAACAATACTTTGGTTTCACTCCATTAAAAATCAATTCTCTTAGAGTTATGGGAAAAGTTAAGAAGTTTAAAGGCATTGAAGGCAAACGTAATGATTTTAAAAAGTTTTATGTTCAGTTGCCAGAGGGCGCTAAACTAGAGAATGTGGAGGCGTAATCATGGCAATAAAATCATTTAAACCATATACCCCGAGTCGTAGATTTTTAACAGGACTTGATTCAAGTGACATTACTGCAAAAGCTAGTGTTCCTTCACTCCTTGTTAAAGTTGCTGCAACTGCTGGTAGAAATAACAATGGTAGAATCACTTCTCGTCATAAAGAAGCGGGCGCTAAAAAGCTTTACAGAATTATTGATTTCAAAAGAACAAAATTTGATATCGAAGGTACTGTTGCTGCTATTGAATATGATCCAAACAGAAACTGTAGAATTGCGCTTATCAATTATGTCGATGGTGACAAAAGATATATTCTTCAACCATCAGGCTTAAAAGTAGGCGATAAAGTTCAAGCAGCTGAAAGCGGACTGGATATTAAACCAGGTAACGCAATGAAATTAAAAAGCATCCCTGTAGGTACTATCTTACACAATGTTGAACTTAAACCGGGTAAAGGCGGACAAATGGCACGTAGTGCTGGTGGTTACGCTCAACTTATGGGTAAAGAGACTCAATATGTTATGGTAAGACTTCCAAGTGGTGAGATGAGAAAAATATTGGCAGAGTGTATGGCTACTGTTGGTGTTGTTGGAAATGAAGATTGGGCAAACGTCGTTATCGGTAAAGCGGGTCGTAACAGACACCGTGGTATTAGACCTCAAACTCGTGGTTCTGCTATGAACCCAGTAGATCACCCACATGGTGGTGGTGAGGGTAAAACCAACTCAGGACGTCATCCAGTAACTCCATGGGGACAACCAACAAAAGGTAGAAAAACTCGTAAGAAAAAAGCGAGCGACAAACTGATTATTTCTAGAAGAAAAGGAAAATAGATGGCTAGATCGCTAAAAAAAGGTCCTTTTGTTGATGTTCATTTGTTGAAAAAAACGATTGATGCAAAAGAGACAAAATCAAACAAGCCGATTAAGACATGGTCTCGTAGAAGTACTATTATTCCTGATATGATCGGTCTTACATTTAATGTCCATAACGGTAGAAACTTTGTTCCAGTTTACGTTACAGAGAACCATATCGGTTATAAAATGGGTGAATTTGCTCCAACTCGTACGTTCAAGGGTCACAAAGGCTCTGTTCAGAAAAAAATTGGTAAGTAGGTAGAATATGAGTAAAGCAATATTAAAATTTATCAGATTATCTCCTACAAAAGCAAGATTAATTGCACGTGAAGTTCAAGGAATGAACGCAGAGCTTGCTATGGCAAGTTTAGAGTTTATGCCTAACAAAGGTGCAAAAATCATTTCTAAAGTGATTGCTTCTGCTGTTGCTAACGGTGGTTTTGAGCCTGAGGAAGTCGTAGTTGCTTCTTGTCGCGTTGACGCAGGTCCAGTACTTAAACGTTTTATGCCAAGAGCAAGAGGTAGTGCGAGTGGCATTAGAAAACCAACTTCTCATGTATTTGTTGAAGTAGCAAAAGCTGCAAAGAAGGAAGACTAAGATGGGTCAAAAAGTAAATCCGATTGGTTTAAGACTTGGTATTAATAGAAACTGGGATTCACGTTGGTTTCCAGGTAAACAAACCTTAGCTACAAACATAGGTGAAGATTACAAAATTAGAACATTTTTGAAAAAAGAGCTTTATTATGCAGGTGTAAGTCAAATTTTGATCGAGCGAACTGCTAAGAAGCTTAGAGTTACTGTTGTTGCTGCACGTCCTGGTATTATTATTGGTAAAAAGGGCTCTGATATTGAAAAATTAAGAGTTAAATTGACCAAACTTATTGACAAAGACGTTAATGTTAACATTAAAGAAGAGAGACGTCCTCAAGCTTCAGCACAACTTTGTGCAGAAAACGTTGCAATGCAACTTGAGCGTCGTGTAGCCTTTAGAAGAGCAATGAAAAAAGTGATTCAGGGTGCACAAAAATCTGGTGCTAAAGGTATTAAAATTTCTGTCTCTGGACGTCTTGGTGGCGCTGAGATGGCAAGAACTGAATGGTATCTTGAAGGACGCGTTCCACTTCATACGCTAAGAGCAAAAATCGATTACGGTTTTGCTGAAGCACACACAACATACGGTGTTATTGGTGTTAAAGTATGGATTTTCAAAGGTGAGGTTCTTGTAAAAGGTCTTGCTCCAGAAAAAGATGAAGCGCCTGAGAAAGAGAATTCACGTAAGCCTAGAGCACGTAAAGAGAGAGGTAAAAACTAATGTTAATGCCTAAAAGAACGAAATATAAAAAGCAGATGAAAGGCCGCAACCGCGGTGAAGCCAGCAGTGGCGCATCAATCTCTTTTGGTGAAATCGGTCTCAAAGCTGTTGAAGCTGGACGTATTGATTCACGTCAAATTGAGGCTGCGAGGATTGCTTATACTAGACATGTTAAGCGTCAAGCTAAGACTTGGATTCGTGTATTCCCAGACAAACCATTAACTGCTAAGCCTATCGAAACACGTATGGGTAAAGGTAAAGGTTCTGTTGATAAGTGGGTTATGAATATTAAGCCTGGTAGAATTATTTTTGAAATGGCGGGTGTTCCTGAAGAGTTAGCGCGTGAAGCGTTGACACTTGCAATGCACAAATTGCCTTTCAAAACAAAGATTGTAACTCGAGAGAGCGAAAATGAAGTATATTGATTTAAACGGCAAAAGCGCGTCAGAGCTTTTAGAGTTGTTAAAAGAGAAAAAGGTTCTTTTGTTTACATTAAGACAAAAGTTAAAAACAATGCAACTTACTAATCCAAATGAGATTAAAGAAGTTAGAAGAGATATCGCACGTATTAATACGGCAATTTCTGCTCAAAACAAGTAGGGGTAACTAATGGCTTTAAAACGAGAGATTCAAGGCGTAGTTGTTCAGAAAACTGGTGATAAAACCATCACCGTTTTGGTAGAGAGACGTGTAATGCACCCAAGATATCGCAAGTTCGTTAAACGTTTCAAAAAATACCTAGTCCATGATGAGAGCAACCAAGTAAAAATCGGCGATACAATTAGCGCTATCGAGTGCAGACCACTTTCAAAAAGAAAGTCTTTTAGACTTAGCGCGATTGTTAAAGTGGGAGTTGAATAATGATACAAAGTTTTACTAGATTAGCTGTTGCTGATAACAGTGGTGCTAAAGAGATCATGTGTATTAAAGTTCTTGGTGGTAGTAAACGTCGTTATGCAACTGTAGGTGATGTTATCATCGCTTCTGTCAAAAAAGCTTTACCAAGCGGTAAAGTAAAAAAAGGACAAGTTGTTAAAGCGGTTATTGTAAGAACAAAAAAAGAGATCCAAAGAGAAAATGGCTCATTGATTCGTTTTGATGAAAATGCTGCTGTTATTCTTGATAACAAAAGAGAGCCAATCGGTACACGTATTTTCGGACCAGTAGGTCGTGAAGTTCGTTATGCTAACTTTATGAAAATCGTATCTTTGGCACCGGAGGTACTATAATGGCGACTAAGATGAAAATTAAAAAAGGCGATACTGTTAAAGTAATCGCAGGCGACGATAAAGGTAAAGAGGCGAAAGTTGTTCAAGTTTTGCCAAAAACTTCACAAGTCGTTGTTGAAGGTTGCAAGGTAGTAAAAAAAGCCATTAAGCCAAGTGAGAGCAACCCTAAGGGTGGTTTTGCAAATCTTGAAAAACCAATTCATGTCTCTAACGTGGCTAAAGTAGAGGGTAAATAATGAACAGATTGCAAGAGAAATTTAATGCTGAAGTTAAACCAGCATTGGTTAAAGAATTTAATATTGCTAACCCTATGTTGTCACCTAAAATCGAAAAAATCGTTATTAGCGTTGGTGCTGGTGAGGAAGGTAAAGATACTAAGTTATTGCAAAATATCGTTGATACTATCTCATTAATCGCTGGACAAAAAGCGGTTGTTGCGAATGCTAAAAAATCAGTTGCTGGTTTTAAAGTACGTGCTGGTTATCCAGTCGGTGTTAAAGTAACACTTCGTAAAGAGAACATGTATGCGTTTTTGGACAAGCTTATTTCTGTAGCACTTCCTAGAGTAAAAGATTTTAGAGGTCTTCCAAGAGTAGGTTTTGACGGACGTGCAAACTATAACTTTGGTCTTAATGAACAATTGATGTTCCCTGAGGTTGAGTATGATAACATCATGAAAACTCACGGAATGAATATTACACTCGTAACAACTGCTAGCAATGATAAAGAAGCATTTAGACTTCTTGAACTCATTGGTTTGCCGTTCGCAAAAGGTAAATAAGATGGCTAAAAAATCGATGATTGCAAAGGCTGCTAGAAAGCCTAAGTTTCAAGTAAGAGCATACACAAGATGTCAAATTTGTGGACGTCCACACTCTGTTTACAGAGATTTTGGTATCTGCAGAATTTGTCTTCGTAAAATGGCAAATGAGGGTCTTATTCCAGGCCTCAAAAAAGCAAGCTGGTAAGGAAATAGACTATGATTAATGATCTAGTAGCAGATTCTTTAACAAGAATCAGAAATGCATCAATGAGAAAACTTGATGTCACAAAGTTAATGCATTCAAAACTGGTTGAAGCGATTTTAGTTATTTTCCAAAACAAAGGTTATATCGAAAGTTTTAACGTTGTTGAAGAAGGTCCTAAGAAATTTATCAATGTTGTTTTGAAGTATGATGCAAGAGGCAGCCAAGTTATTAATGAAGTGAAAAAAATCTCAAAACCTGGACGTAGAGTCTATAAAGGTCGCGATGAAATTAAACGCTTCAAAAATGGTTATGGTACTATCGTTGTTAGTACATCAAAAGGTGTTCTCAGTAATGATGACGCTCACAAAGCAGGTCTTGGTGGCGAAGTTATCTGTAGTATTTGGTAATTAGCTGTTCTTTTATGGTATTCGATATCCATTCTAAGATTTTAAGCTTATCGTAGACAAGTAAAAGGAAATAAAATGTCTCGTATTGGTAAAAAGCCTGTTAAAATACCTGCTGGCGTTGAAGTGTCAGTAAACGGTGATTTAGTAGAGTTTAAAAAAGGTAGTGTTCAAAAAGTATTGGACACTAAGGGAAATGTTGACGTAAACGTTCAAGATGGAGAGCTTGTATTTATTTCAAAAGGTGCTGATCGTCAGAGCAGCGCTTTTTGGGGAACATACCGTGCACTTGGTCAAAATATTATCACTGGTTTAACTGAAGGTTTTAAAAAACAACTTGAAATTAACGGTGTTGGTTACAGAGCTGCGGTTAATGGTAATGTTCTTGAACTTCAACTCGGATTTTCTCACCCTATCAATTATGAATTTCCAAAAGATATTCAAATTGTTGTTGAAAAAAACGTGGTAACTATTCAAGGTGATGACAAGCAAGTAGTTGGTCAGATTGCTGCCGAAATTAGAAGTTTTAGAGCTCCAGAGCCTTACAAAGGTAAAGGTGTTAAATATTCTGATGAAACTATTATCCGTAAAGCCGGAAAAACTTCCAAGAAGTAAGGGTAAGAGATGAGAGCAAATATTTTAAAACGAAAGCTTGCACTAAGAGTAAAACGTAAAAAAAGAGTAAGAGCAGATATTTCTGGTACGAGTGAAAGACCAAGAGTATCTTTATTCAAATCAAACAGATTTATGTATGCGCAAGCGATTGATGATGTTAATGGCGTTACTTTGGCAAGTGTAGATGGCAAAAAATTAGGGTTCAATGCTAGCAAAGCGAGTGCAACAGAAGTTGCAAAAGTTTTTGCGGAGACGCTCAAGGCTAAGAATTTGACTAAAGTTGTCTATGATAGAAATGGTTATTTGTATCATGGTGTAGTTGCTGCTTTTGCAGATGGCCTTAGAGCAAACGGCATAGTGCTATAAGAAAAAGAAGAGGAAAACGATTCAATGGAAAAATACAACAGAGAAGAGTTTGAAGAAGTCATCGTTAACATTGGCCGCGTAACAAAAGTTGTTAAAGGCGGTAGACGTTTTAGATTTACAGCGCTTGTTGTCGTTGGAAATAAAAAAGGTCTTGTTGGCTATGGTTTTGGTAAAGCTAAAGAGGTTCCTGATGCTATTAGAAAAGCAGTTGATGATGCATTTAAAAACATTGTCAAAGTGAATATCAAAGGTTCAACAATCGCTCATGATGTTGAAGTTAAATTTAATGCAAGTCGTATTATTCTTAAACCAGCCAGTGATGGTACCGGCGTAATTGCTGGTGGTGCAACTCGCCCCGTCGTTGAACTTGCAGGTATTAAAGATATTTTGACAAAGTCATTGGGTTCAAACAATGCTTCTAACGTGGTAAGAGCAACAATTAAAGCTCTTAGCATGATTAAAAGCTAAGTGAAGAGATAAGGACGAAAAATGGCATTAGATAATCTTACACCAGCAGAAAACTCTACCAAAAAGATCAAACGCGTAGGTCGTGGTCAAGGTAGTGGTATGGGTAAAACTGCAAGCCGTGGTAATAACGGTCAAAAATCTCGTACAGGTTACAAACGTAAAAGAGGTTTTGAAGGTGGTCAACAACCACTTCAAAGAAGATTACCAAAAATTGGTTTTACTTCTAAAATTGAAAAACCTTATATTATCAACGTCGATAAAATTAAAGCAGTTACAGAACTTGCTGAAATTACAGTTGATAAAATTCGTGAAGTACATAAAATGGCAAGTACAGTTGTTAAAGTGAAATTGATTGGTGCAGGCGCAAAAGCGTTAACTGCTAAAATCAAAGACGAAAACGTCGTTTTTACTGGAATGAGTAAATGAGTCAAGATCTTACGAAGAAGATCTTAGTTACATTAGGCTTTATATTTGCATACAGGATACTGGCATACGTGCCAGTTCCTGGTGTCAATATAGCTGTAATTAAAGAGTTCTTCGACTCCAATAGCTCAAATGCCCTTGGAATGTTTAATATGTTCAGCGGTAACGCTGCACAACGTCTTAGTATCATATCGTTAGGTATTATGCCTTACATCACCGCGTCTATTATTATGGAACTTCTTGCAGCAACTTTCCCAACACTTGGTAAAATGAAAAAAGAACGTGATGGAATGGTGAAATACATGCAGATCATTCGATATGCAACGATTGTTATTACGATTGTACAAGCCATTGGTGTTTCCGTTGGTCTTGGAGGGTTAAGTGGTCGCGCAGGCGAGAGTGCTATTATGATCGATATGACAACCTTTACAGCTATTGCAGCTGCTAGTATGCTTACTGGAACCATGTTACTCATGTGGATTGGTGAGCAGATTACACAGCGCGGTATTGGTAATGGTATCAGTTTGATTATTTTTGCAGGTATCGTTTCAGGAATTCCTAGTGCGATTGGCGGAACCATTAACCTTGTCAATACGGGAGAGTTAAATTTCCTTGTTGTCATTGGTATTTTAGCCGTTATTTTAGCGACGGTTGGTTCTATTATTTATGTTGAGATGGGTGAGCGTCGTATTCCGATTTCATACTCGCGAAAAGTCGTACTTCAAAATCAACACAAACGTATTATGAACTATGTGCCTATTAAAATGAATCTTAGTGGTGTTATTCCTCCTATTTTTGCAAGTGCAATTTTGATGTTTCCATCAACAATTATGCAAGCAAGTACAAACCCTATTGTTCAATCCATTCATGATTTTCTCAACCCAAATAGCTATGTTTTTAACGTGCTTACATTCTTGTTTGTTATTTTCTTTGCGTATTTTTATGCATCGATTGTTTTCAATGCAAAAGATATCTCTGAGAATCTTAAAAAACAAGGTGGCTTTATTCCCGGTGTTAGACCAGGAGAGAGCACAGCACTCTTTTTAAATGAAGTAGCGGGTAGATTAACCCTTTGGGGATCAATCTATCTAGGACTTATCTCGACGCTTCCATGGGTTTTGGTAAAAGTGATGGGTGTACCATTCTACTTTGGTGGAACAGCTGTATTGATTGTTGTGCAAGTTGCACTCGATACAATGCGTAAAATTGAAGCACAGATGTACATGAATAAATATGAAACACTTAGTGCTGTAGGACTTTAATGGTATGGCAATTACCATCAAAAAAGCTCAAGAGATAGCAAAACTTTCTGTTGCTAATAAGATTGTTGCCCAAACGTTAGAGTATCTTACATGTAATGTTCATCCAGGGCTTAGCTTGAAAGAGCTGAATGCCATGGGTGAATCTTACATTCATAGTCTTGGCGCACGTCCTGCATTTAAAGGGCTTTATGGTTTTCCTGCAGGTGTATGTACTTCTGTCAATGAAGTGATTATTCATGGTATTCCTACAGACTATTGCCTTAAAGAAGGTGATATTGTAGGTCTCGATATTGGTACAGAAGTGGATGGTTGGTATGGTGATTCTGCAGTAACCATTGGTGTTGGAAAAATATCAAAAAGTGATGAGAGCTTAATTGCTTGCGCAAAAGATGCGCTTTACTTCGCAATTGATTTTATTCAACCTGAAATGCGTTTTAAAGAATTAAGCCACGCTATTGAGCAATTTATTCTTCAAAAAGGGTATGTTCCTCTGCGTGGATTTTGTGGGCATGGCATTGGTAGAAAGCCTCATGAAGAGCCAGAACTTCCAAATTATTTAGAAGGGATTAACCCTAAAAGTGGTCCTAAAATCAAAAATGGTATGGTGTTTTGTATTGAGCCAATGATTTGTCATAAAGATGGCACGCCTAAAATTTTAGACGATAAGTGGTCTGTTGTTTCAGCAGATGGGTTAAGAGGAAGCCACTATGAGCACACAGTTGCAATAGTAGATGGTAAAGTAGAAATTTTGTCTCTATCTTGAGATCATAGGAGGTAAAATGGCAAAAGATGACGTGATTGAAATTGATGGAAAAGTGATAGAAGCACTTCCCAACGCAACCTTTAAAGTTGAAGTACAAAATAGCCATGTGATTTTGTGTCACATTGCAGGAAAAATGAGAATGCATTATATTAAGATAATGCCCGGAGATACCGTAAAAGTTGAGTTAACACCGTATAGTTTGGATAAAGGGCGTATAACTTATAGGTATAAGTAAATTATTAGCTTAATTTATGTATAATTTGCCCCTTTTGTAAAGCTGTGTGAAGAATAATCGAAAAAGAAACCACTGTTTTTTCGATTGTTGGTTTGAGATACATCATCAAACCTGTGACAGTTTAACTCAAAGTTCCAGTGGAAAAAAAAGTTCAGGAGTCACGAATGAAAGTACGACCTTCTGTAAAGAAGATGTGCGATAAGTGCAAAGTGATTAAACGAAAAGGTATCGTTAGAGTCATTTGCGTAAATCCAAAACACAAACAGAGACAAGGATAAGCATGGCAAGGATTGCAGGTGTAGACCTTCCAATGAAAAAGAGAGTAGAGTATGGTTTAACATACATCTACGGTATAGGTTTGACAAGTTCTAGAGCTATTTTAACAGCAACTGGAATTTCGTTTGATAAAAGAGTTCATGAGCTAAGTGAAGATGAAGTTGCTTCGATTCGTAAAGAGATCCAAGCTGGATTTCAAGTAGAAGGTGATCTTCGTAAAAAAGTGGCTATGGATATTAAAGCTTTGATGGATATGGGAAGCTATAGAGGTCTTAGACACAGAAAAGGCTTGCCAGTTCGTGGACAAAAAACAAAAACGAATGCGCGTACCCGAAAAGGTAAAAAACGTACCGTTGGCGCTAAAGCTAAATAACGAAGTCTCAAAGGGAAACAGATGGCAAAAAGAAAAGTAGTACGTAAAAAAGTTGTTAAGAAAAATATTGCAAAAGGTATCATTTATATCTCTGCAACATTTAATAACACTGTCGTAACTGTAACTGATGAGATGGGAAATGTTATTGCTTGGAGCAGTGCAGGTAGTTTGGGCTTTAAGGGTAGTAAAAAATCTACTCCTTATGCAGCACAACAAGCCGTAGAAGATGCATTGACTAAAGCAAAAGAGCATGGTCTCAAAGAAATCGGTATTAAAGTTCAAGGCCCGGGCAGTGGTCGCGAGACAGCGGTAAAAAGTGCTGGTACAACAGAAGGTATTAAAGTGTCTTTCCTAAAAGATATTACACCTCTTCCACACAACGGCTGTAGACCTCCAAAAAGAAGAAGAGTTTAATTCTAATCTTTAGAATAGAACTTCTTTTAGAGAAACAAAATAATTTTTTCGTTTATGCAATAGATTAGGAGAAAAAATGGCAAGATATAGAGGACCAGTCGAAAAGCTCGAGAGAAGACTTGGTGTCAGCTTAGCCCTTAAAGGTGAGCGCAGACTTGCTGGTAAAAGCGCATTAGATAAGCGACCATATGCACCAGGTCAACACGGACAAAGAAGATCAAAAATTAGTGAGTATGGACTCCAATTAAGAGAGAAACAGAAAGCTAAATTTATGTATGGAGTTTCTGAAAAACAATTCAGACGTATATTTGACGAAGCAGCTCGTAAAGAAGGAAATACAGGTATTAACCTTGTTCTTCTTATCGAAAGAAGACTTGATAATGTTGTTTACCGTATGGGATTTGCAACAACAAGAAGATTTGCACGTCAATTAGTCACACATGGACACATTTTAGTGAATGGCAGCAGAGTTGACATTCCTTCATATGTTGTACGTGCTGGCGATAAAGTAGAGGTTTGTGAAAAATCTAAAAACAACCCACAAGTAAAAAGAGCTCTTGAATTAACACAACAAACTGGTATTGCACCATGGGTTGATGTTGAAAGAGAAAAAGCAATGGGTATTTTTACACGCATCCCTGAGAGAGAAGAAGTAGTTATTCCGGTTGAAGAAAGATTAATCGTTGAGCTATACTCTAAATAATAAAGTAGGTAGTATATGAAAAAAATCAATACATCAGCTTACATGCCAACTGAAATTGAGGTAGAGAATATTGCGGCAAACAAGGTTCAAATTAGTGCATATCCTTTTGAATCTGGTTTTGCGGTAACATTGGCGCATCCTTTACGAAGATTGCTTTTAAGCAGTACAGTAGGATCTGCCCCAACGGCTGTAAAGATTGAAGGCGTAACCCATGAATTTGATAGCATGCGTGGTATGCTTGAAGATGTTGCTCTTTTCATCATTAACCTTAAAAATATTCGTTTCAAAATCAAGGGCGATGAGAAACGTGTAGAGGTTAACTACTCATTTACTGGACCAAAAGAGATTAAGGGAAGTGATTTAGCGAATGCACAAATTGAGATTGTTACACCAGATGCATATTTGGCGACAATCAATGAAGATGCAGAATTCAACTTCTCTTTAATCCTTGAAAAAGGAATCGGCTATGTTCCAAGTGAGAACATTAGAGGTTTGGTCGGAGAAGATTATATTGCACTTGATGCTTTCTTTACACCTGTAAAAAGAGCTGTGTACGATATTGAGAATGTTTTGGTTGAAGACAATCCTAACTATGAGAAAATTGTTTTCACAATCGAAACAGATGGACTTGTTTCTCCAATCGAAGCTTTTAAAAATTCACTTGAAGCAATGTATGCTCAAATGTCAGTATTTAATGGCATTTTGGATATTGCAGTGGCTCCAAAAAGTGAGAGTTCTAATGAGAACGTGGAGTTTGGAAAGCTATTACAGAGTATTGAAGAGTTAAATCTGAGTGCTCGTAGCTTCAACTGTTTAGATAGAGCCGAGGTTAAATTTATTGGCGAACTTGCTCTTATGAGCGAGCTAGAACTTAAGAACCTCAAAAATCTAGGCAAAAAATCGTTAGAAGAGATCAGACAAGTTATGGAAGAGAGTGGTTATCCTGTCGGATATAATTTCTCTGACGAGACAGCAAGTTTGCTCAAGAAAAAAATTGAAGATTTAAAATCTGAAGCCAACGAGGGTTAATTTATGAGACATAAGCACGGATACAGAAAGCTTGGTCGTACTTCATCACACAGAGCAGCGTTGTTGAAGAACATGGCTATAGCGGTCATTAAATATGAAAAAATCGAGACAACACTTCCTAAAGCAAAAGAGCTTAGAGGTTTTGTTGAGAAGTTGATTACTAAAGCTGGAGTTGGTGGCGATCATGCTCACAAAACAGTTTTTGCGGCGCTTCAAGATAAAGAGTGTACAAAAAAATTGGTCAACGAGATCGCACCTAAATATGTTGAGAGAAATGGCGGTTACACCCGTATTATTAAAACACGTATTAGAAAAGGCGACGCAGCGCCTATGGCGTTTTTAGAGCTCGTCTAATCTTACTTTTTTGTCTTGGGGACTCTCTGTCCCCAAAGACTATCTTCGTTAAAATTTTTTTACCCTAAACTACTCCAATCCTTCTAAAAAATTAAGTCACTTTTAACTCAAACTATTGTTAAATTAGATACTTTTGCTATAGGAGAATCTATGATACCATTTAGTGATGACGAGTTGCTTCCCGTTGTTGAAAAATCACTTGAAAAAATTAAGCCAATGCTTGCATTAGACGGCGGTGGACTAACATTATTAGGCATTAAAGGCGGACGTGTTTTTGTTCAGCTTCAAGGTGCATGTCAAGGTTGTGCATCCAGTGGTCAGACACTTAAATATGGAATAGAGAGACAATTAAGAATTGATATCCATCCTGAACTTGAAGTTGTAAATATTTTACCAGGTATGGAGTATGAATTTGAAGCAGTGGGAGAGTAATGAACGCGTATATTAAAAAAGGTATTGAAAAATTTTATGCGAAAAACTTCAATGAAGCAATGCTTCAATTTGCATTAGCTCTGAATGTTGATCCTCAATCCAAAGAAGCGCGTATCGGTGCTATTTTATGCGATATGGCAACGCAAAATGAAGAACAAGCAATGGCTTTGTTTGAATATTACATTTTAACCAAAGAAAATGGTGCTGAAGATTGTGAAGAGGTCATGGAAGAGATCATTAACTCAGTAGAAGAACACAGCGAAAAAATAGCTCATTTATTTAAAGAGAGTGATCTGGAAGCACGTATTAATGCCGAAAATGGCATCAAATATGAAGATTTTATGACCTTAATCGAATCACGTGGAAGTTTTAAAGAAGCTTTTGAAGACATTATGTTTTCAACCAAAGTGATTATTTCCAAAAAAGAAGATTTTGTTGATTTTTTAGCAAAATTGATTGAAAATGGATTTATTGAAATGTCCCTAAACTACCTTGAGAGTGCTGTCACTCTTTTCCCCAACGATGAGCAACTGCTTTCGCTTATCAAAAAAGCACATAAATAGAGAACACTTGAAAATAGAACTCAAAAACCATGCTCCATTTTTACATGTAACGGATAATTCAAATGAATGTGACGCTTTTAGTATCTTTGTTATGAGTGATCAAAATGCTATGTATAAGCAAAGTGCTATTGATCATGGCTGTACTAAAATCATCTCACCTAAAGAGTGTTTAGAGCTGCTAGGCATTAATGGTGCCATTAAAATTATCGGGATTACGGGTACAAATGGTAAAACAACAACAGCTGCTGCTATATACTCCATATTGCTTGATTTAGGTAAAAAGGTAGGTTTGCAAGGAACGCGAGGTTGTTTTATTAACGATGTTCGCATTGAAGACAAGAGCCTAACAACACCTCCTATTTTACAAACCATTAAAAATCTTAAAATGGCAATGGACGCGGGATGTGAGTACTTCGTTATGGAAGTGAGTTCCCATGCGATTGTTCAAAATCGTATTGATGGGCTCTCTTTCGCATTGAAAATTTTGACCAATGTGACGCAAGATCATCTTGATTTTCACAAAACGATTGATGAATATATTGCCGTAAAAAGTCGCTTTTTCGAAGATGAGAGTTTAAAACTCATCAACAAAGATGAGAGTAAAATTCGTTTTAATCGTACCAATGCAATGAGTTATGGCATTGAGCATCCTGCAACCTATAAAATTCTTGCCTATTCGCTTAAAGAAGGTATTAGTGCAGCGGTTGCAAAAATTGAAAAAGTGTACGAATTTGAGTCATCTTTACATGGCTTTTTTAACCTCTACAACATTCTTGCTGCGATTAGCGCTGTTGATATGTTAGGTGTTTCCCCTATGGAGGCTATTTGTGAAGCGGTAGGGCACTTTGGCGGTGTAGAAGGTCGTATGGAAGTGGTCAGCAGTGATCCTTTGGTTATCGTTGATTTCGCCCACACACCTGATGGTATGGAGAAGGTGCTTGATAGTATGAAAGAGCGCGATCTTGTGGTGGTTTTTGGAGCAGGAGGCGATAGAGATCGGACTAAGCGACCTAAAATGGGAGCCATGGCTGAACGCTTTGCTAAAAAGATCGTCGTGACCAGTGATAACCCTCGTTCAGAAGACCCGCAAAGTATTATTAATGAAATTTTGACTGGAATGCACCCCAAAGAGCATTTACATGTAGAAACAGATCGCCATAAAGCGATTGAAAAAGCACTGATGATGCAAGAAAAAAATGAGGTACTTTTAATTCTTGGCAAAGGTGATGAAACCTATCAAGAGATTCAAGGTAAAAAGTTTCCTTTCGATGATCGAAAAGTCGTTCGAAATATCATCGCTCAATGGGCTAAGCAAAAATAGGGTAAAATAAACAAATTTCTTAAACTTAAAGAGGTAGAAAAGCGATGACGCTTGAGATGTTATACAGTAAAATTCACAGGGCTACTGTCACGGATGCTAACTTGAACTATGTAGGTTCCATTACAATCGATAAAGAGTTAATAGAGGCTTCCAATCTGAGCGTAGGACAAAAAGTCGAAGTAGTCAACATCAATAATGGTGAGCGCTTTACGACCTATGTCATTGAGGGTAAAGCAGGTGGAAAAGACATTTGTCTCAATGGTGCAGCAGCACGTAAAGCGCACATTGGCGATAAAATTATCATCATTGCTTATGCCCATATGACCAAAGCTGAAATGGTAACATTTAAACCAACGGTTGTTTTAGTCGATGATAGCAATGCTATGGTTGAAGTAAGAGACTACATCTAATGTTTGACAATTTTGATCTTTCCAAAGTGGGAGCAATGCTTGAAGAAGCACAAAAACAAGCCCAAAAGATGCACGAAGATGCAAGCCATAAACAGTTCACCGCTAAAAGTGGTGGTGGAATGGTGAGCGTGAGTATGGATGGTAATGGCGAAGTGATCGATATCACGCTTGATGATTCGCTTTTAAGCGATAAAGAATCATTACAAATTTTACTCATAAGTGCAATGAACGATGTTTCCAAAATGGTAGAAGATAATAAAAAACTAGCGACAACTCAAATGCTCTCAGGCATTGGTGGATTTGGCGCAAAAAGTTAAGGAGCAGTATGTGAAACGTCTAGGTCTCTTTCTTTTTTTAATACTACAAGCCCTTTATGCGGCTGAAGCACCAGTACCTGCTTCTAAAGCAGAGTTTGTTTATCCTGATTTTTCACAGTGTTATGAAAAGAATAGACAATCTGTTGTCTATTTTGGTAAAACACGCGCTGTTGCTATTAGCGAAAAACAAGCGGTTGCTTACTCAAAAGAGAAACCAAGTGTTTCGTATGTGAAGTACGATGCTTACTCTAATCTATATCTGTTTGATTCCCCAAAACCGCTTATTCCTGTCAAATTAAAATCAACCAGTGAACTTAAAATGGGTGAATGGCTTGTCAGTATGACCGATAACTCTTTAGTGGCTGTCAATGCTTCCAAAATAGGTAAAAGTGGTAATGAATTGTTTGAATTTGGTGGTGTAGGTGAGGTCAATAGTCTTGTAGGCGGTCTTTGTTGCGAAATGTATGGATTAGGCATTGGCGATAAATTTTTTATCAGTTCAGAAGAGTTAGATCGTTTTATTAAAGGGCAATCCGCTTCGTTTCCAGAGCTTGGAGTCCGTGTCATTGATAGTAATGAAAGTGTTGTTGTTGATTTTGTTGATCTTTCTTTTAAAGATGCAAAGCTCAAAGCGGGTGATAAAATCACATTGCTGAATGGTAAAAAAGTAAGTAATATTACAGAGTTTACGGAAGCGCTTAAAACATTTAAAGATCTCACCAAAGTAAGTGCTCAAATTCAGCGTGATAACGCATGGATCGAAGAGAATATTTTGGCATCAAAATCTGCTACTAAAAAAGTTGAATCAAAAAAAGTGCCATTGCCTGAAAAGAAAAAAGAGAGTTATCTGCAAACGAAAGGCTTTAAGTTTGATAGTGAGCTCAGAATTAAAGATATAGCACGTGGTTCTTTTGCTGAACAAAGTGGTCTTAAAGTAGGTGATCGCTTAATGCAAGTCGATCAACTCCCTGTGGATCGTATGGCTGAAGCGGATACTTATTTAGCAAAAAATCGTAACCGCGAAGTGAGCCTTTTGTTTGACCGTGATGATTTTCAATTTTTTGTAACACTGAATCGTTGAAAGGGAAGTTTTGAGTTCTAAAGAGTTAGTAGGAAAGTTTGAAGCATTTTTAAAAGCAAAGCTTCCCGTTATTCAAAGTTTTCACCCCCATTTTAGCCACGCTTTTGGCGAAATGCTTGATGTGGGTGGAAAACGATTTCGTCCGCTTTTACTTCTCAGTGTTGTTGAGAGTTCAAGACCACTTCTCGTTGAAAATGCTTTACATGTAGCGCTTGGTTTAGAGATGATGCATACCTATTCGCTGATCCATGATGACCTTCCATGTATGGATAATGCAGCGCTTAGACGGGGTCATCCCACTTTACATGTAAGCTATGATGAGACGACCGCCGTTCTCATTGGAGATGCTCTTAATACCCATGCGTTTTATCTTTTAGCCAATGCACCTCTGAGTGCTGAGATTAAAATCAAACTCGTTTCTATTCTTTCTGGAGATTCTGGCATTTATGGCATGGTTCTTGGGCAAGCAATTGACTGCTTTTTTGAAGATACGCCTCTAAATATTGAAGAGCTTACCTTTTTACATCTGCATAAAACGGCTAAATTGATAGCAGCATCACTTGTGATGGGCGCAGTGATCTGTGAACTGGATAAAGCTACACAAGAGGTTCTTTATCAGTTTGGACTCAAACTGGGGCTTTTGTTTCAAGTTCAAGATGACATTATTGATGCAACGTTGACCAGTGAAGAAGCTGGAAAGCCAACACAAAATGATGGACATAAAAACTCATTTGTGAATTTGCTAGGGCTTGAGGAAGCTAAAAAAGAGAAGCAAAAACTTCTTCTAGAGTTGGATGGTGAGTTAAGTAAGCTCGATGCGGCTTTGTCGAAAAGACTAAAAAGCATTGTTGAAGCATATTTTAAAGGATAAAGAGACTATGGAAAATAAAAAAATATTAAAAAAACAAGCCGATACGATTCGTTTTTTGGCAGCAGATATGGTTCAACGCGCAAACAGTGGACACCCTGGTGCGCCTATGGGACTGGCAGATATCGTCACAATTTTAGCACGACACATTACGCACAATCCTAAAAATCCAAAATGGTTAAATCGTGATCGTTTAGTATTTAGTGGTGGACACGCGTCAGCACTTGTTTATTCTTTTTTACATTTAAGCGGTTATGACATTAGCCTAGAAGATCTTCAAAATTTTAGACAACTGGGAAGTAAAACACCAGGTCACCCCGAGTATGGCGATGTTCCAGGTGTGGAAGTCACCACAGGCCCATTAGGTCAAGGAATTTCCAATGCCATTGGTTTTGCAATGGCAACCAAATATGCAGCCACACTTTTAAACACACCAAAAGCAGAAGTCATTACCCATAAAGTTTACTGTTTATGTGGCGATGGTGACCTCCAAGAAGGCATTAGTTATGAGGCGTGTTCACTGGCGGGGCATCTTTCTTTAGATAACTTAGTGGTTATATACGATAGCAATGCCATTACGATTGAAGGTGATACTTCTATTGCATGGAGTGAAGATGTTAAGCAACGTTTTGAAGCGCAAGGCTGGGAAGTATCACGCATTGATGGGCATAATTACGATGAAATCAATGAAGTGTTAGAGCAAGCTAAAGAGCAAACAAAGCCTTATTTGATTATTGCCGATACAACGATTGCTAAAGGTGCTTGTGAGATGGAAGGCAGTCACCATGCGCATGGTTCACCTTTAGGATGTGAAGAGATTGAAAATTCTAAAAAGAAAGCAGGGTTTGATCCCGAAAAAAGTTTTAGTGTTGATGAAGATGTACGTGCTCGCTTTAACTGTGCCCTTGAAAAAGGAGATCTTGCAGAAGCAAACTGGAATGCACTGGTTAAAAACGGTTTAAGTGTTGAGCAAAAAGCATTGCTTGAAGCACTACTAAAGCCTGATTTTTCAAAGATCGAGTGGCCAAATTTTGAGAGTGATGTGGCAACGCGTGATAGCAATGGAAAAATTCTCAATGCCATTGCCAAAGCGATTCCTAGCTTCTTAGGCGGTAGTGCAGACCTTGGCCCTTCCAATAAAAGTGAGCTGAACGGTATGGGTGATTTTCCCTTTGGTCGTAACATTCACTTTGGTATTCGTGAGCATGCAATGGGCGCGATTATCAATGCTTTTGCTCTGTATGGATTATTCATTCCATTTGGGGCAACGTTCTTCATCTTTAGTGATTATATGAAACCTTCTGTGCGTTTAGCCGCATTGATGAAACTGAAAAACTTTTACATCTGGACACATGATAGCATCGGTGTGGGAGAAGATGGCCCAACGCATCAACCAATCGAGCAACTGAGCCAATTTAGAGCACTTCCAAACTTCTACGTTTACCGCCCATGCGATGGTAGAGAGAACGTTAAAGCATGGCAAAAAGCGCTCAGTATGCAAGCGCCTGCAGCATTTGTTTGTTCACGTCAAAAGCTGAAAGCTTTGAAAGATGATAGAGCGTATGGGGACGTTGAAAATGGCGGGTATTTGCTGAAAAAGCGCGACAATGCTACGGTAACATTACTTGCAAGTGGTAGTGAAGTGTATATGGCTCTTGAAGTAGGTTGTATGCTGACTAAAATGGGTGTTATTACAAACATAGTAAGTGTACCTTGTTTTGATCTTTTGGTAGAGCAAGATAAAGCGTATATTGACACGATTATTGATCCTAAAACAAAGACTTTTGCAATTGAAGCAAGTGCTGGGCTAGAGTGGTACCGCTTTGCCGATGAAGTGATTGGTATGAAACGCTTTGGCGCAAGCGCACCTGCTGAACTTCTGTTTGAAAAATTTGGCTTAACATCGGATGCAATTACTGAGAAAGTCTGTACAACACTTGGCGTTGCTTATCAAAAAAGCAGTGGTGTAGGCTGCAAGTGCTAGTATGAGTAGGGTCATCATTTTTGACCTTGATGGTACACTTCTTGATACATTAGAAGATATTGCCATCAGTGCCAATTTTGCATTAACTTCGCTTGGTTTTAAAGCTGAAGAATCTCAAAAATACCGCTATTTTGTAGGGGAGGGTGTTTTCAAACTCTTTGAAAACATCTTTGCCTCTCATCTTCAAGATAAAGAGACGATTCAAAAAGCGGTTGCGCTTTTTGAAAGTCATTACGCTAAACAGTTTAACCAAAATACCAAGCTATATGATGGCATTAGTAAAATGCTAAGCTTCCTTCAAAAAAGAGACTTTAAGATGGCCATTCTTTCCAACAAACCCGATAGTTTTACAAAGTTATGTGCCATCAAATATTTGCGTGAATGGAAATTTGACGTGGTTTACGGCGCACGTGAAGGTGTGCCCAGAAAGCCTCATCCTAAGGGTGCTTTGGACATTAGCGAACTTTTACATGTAAAGCCTGAAGAGTGTTATTATTTAGGTGATACGATGATCGACATGCAAACAGCTAATAGTGCAGGAATGATAGCGCTTGGCGCATTATGGGGATTTAGGGAAGAAGCGGAGCTTAGAGAACATGGAGCGAAGCATTTAATGAAAACTCCCAGCGAGGTGATAAAGCTCCTCGCCGAGGTTTAAGGTTTAGGATTTAAATTTTCCTAATTCGTTGTTAAGATTCTCTGTCATTGAGTGAAGGTGCTCAGATGCCTGAGAGACATTGTCAATGCTAGTGACATTCTCTTTCGAAATCACATTGATCTTCTCGATCTCTTCAACCATTCCCTTGATTTGTGTTGCGGTATGGACAAAGTTATCAACGGTTGCATGTGCATCTTCAATGGTTTTTTGAATGGTTGTATCGATATTGTTCATACCATTTTGCAACTCAATAGAAATAGATGCTAAAGCATTGACTTCTTGTGCATTATGGGCAATGTCGGTATTGGCATCCATAATAGATTGAACAACCACATTAATGGTTGCATCAATCTCTACCAAGCTCTTTTGCGTACGTTCGGCAAGTTTACGCACTTCATCGGCAACAACCGCAAATCCGCGTCCATGCTCACCTGCACGTGCCGCTTCGATCGCAGCATTAAGGGCTAGAAGGTTTGTTTGATCGGCAATATCACGAATGATACTAAGAACTTCTTTGACCTCATTGGCATTGTGGCTTACCGTATTGAGACGATCTGCTAACCCTTGTTCTTTGACAGCCGTCTCTTGCATTGTGCGCTCAAGTTGTTCCGCTTGATTTTTAACCGTATTGATGTCTTGTTGTGTTTTACGCAATGCCTCTTGCGATGCGGTTGCTTTTTCGACAGAAGCTTCAATTGCGCTGGTAAGTGCAATACCACTGTCTTTGGTTTTACTCACAATTTTAGACTCGGCATCGACATTTCGTACAACTTCAGAAGCGGTACGTGAAAGCTCTTCCGAGATAGATGCATTTTCATTACTGATCTCTTTAGATTTTTTAACAATTTCATGGAGTTTTTCAATAAATTTGTTGATGTTGCCTGAAACTTGTCCAAATTCGTCGTGGGTTGAAGATTGAAGTCTTTGTCTAAGATCACCTTCACTACTGGAAAGATCTTTGACAACGTTGTTAAGCTTATCGAGGGGATCAAGAAGTATTTTAATTAAAAAAGCCATAATAGCGACGGAGAGTATCAGCATGATCAGACCCATAACAAAAAGTTCTTTGATTTGACCATTTAGGAACTCGTACGCAGACTCTTTTTCAAAAACAATTCCAGGAATCCAACTGGTTTCTTCTGATCTTTTAAATGCAAAAAGCTTAGTGGTGTCTAAATGAAATTCAATAATTCCTTCAGGTTCATCCTTGATTTTTGGAGCTAAAACAGACTCTTTCCCTAAACGATCAGCTTTCGGGTGTGCGATAACCGTTTTTTTGGCATCCAAAAGCATTCCATAGCCACCGTTAAAGTTAATGTCGCTGACCGCTTTAACGATACGAGTGAGCTCAAAAGAGGTTGCCACTACACCAATCATTTTACCATTTTTAACGATAGGTGCCATAACGGCAACAAGATCGATCGGATCGGCAGATCCACGGTAAATATCTGTCATACCAGGTTTACCTGTTGCTTTTCCCATAATGTACCATGCTCGAGCACGTGGGTCAACTTTTGGGATAGTATCACTACCATAGATCATAATGCCACTGGCTTCAATCCCCAAAAAGCTATCACGTCCTTCTGTTGCTTTGGTTGTTTCTTTAAGTATCGCTTTGACTTGTGCTTCACTCATATTTTCAATATCTGTAAGCATACGTGCTGAGCTTTCTAGGCTATGTTTCTTACTCAAAATCCACAGGTCAATATAATCTGTTAGAGAGCGTGAAGCCATTTTGAGGTTTGCCTCGACTTGAATAATGCTATTTTTCTTGGTATCGATGTAACTTACCACACCAAATGCTGTAAGGCTGATACAGATTAAAAGTGCGATAATGAGGGTAACTTTCGTCTTGAAGTTCATAAATGACCCCTTTTTTATGTGATAGTGTGTTTACATGTACAATACAGTTATATCTATTTGGAACTGAATTATTAACGTTGAGATTTTTATTATAGCGCCTTACTTGTGACCTAAATGAGACTTTTAATGAGGATTAGAGTCTTTTTTTGACTGAAATCTTAAGATTATAGCATCTTTTGATGGCGAAAATATTAAAAAAATGTTGTAAATCAAGGTAGTTATCTTTGATGTCCAAGAATCATACTTAGCTTGGACATCAGAGTGTATTGAGAGTTTATGACTTGAATTTTCCCAGTTCGTTGTTAAGGTTTTCGGTCATTACATGTAAATGCTCAGATGCCTGCGAAACATTGTCAATGCTGGTGACATTTTCTTTGGAGATGACATTTATTTTTTCAATTTCATTGACGATATGTTTAATGCGTGTTGAGGTGTCTATGAAACTTTCAACCGTGACATGGGTGTCTTGGGTTGTTTTGTGGATGATAGTAGCAATGGTATTCATCTCTTCTTGTAATTCAACAGAGACGGCGGCTAACGCAATGACTTCACTAGCATTGGTCGCAATGTCAGTGTTGGCATCCATAATAGATTGAACGACCACATTAATCGTTGCATCAATTTCCACTAAACTTTTTTGCGTACGTTCGGCAAGTTTACGTACTTCATCCGCAACAACCGCAAATCCACGTCCATGCTCACCCGCACGTGCTGCTTCAATCGCAGCATTAAGGGCAAGAAGGTTGGTTTGGTCTGCAATTTCACGAATAATATTCAAAACTTCTTTAACTTCATTCGCATTTTGGCTGACAGTATGAAGACGCTCAGCCAAGCTTTGCTCTTTTAGTGCCGTTGCTTGCATGGTAGTTTCAAGGTGTTCGACTTTATTTTTCACATCGCTGATGTCTGTTTGCGTTTGTTGCAAAATCTGTTGAGACGCTTTGGCTTTTTCCACGGAAGCCTCAATGGTCTTGGTTAACGCTAACCCTTCTTGTTTTGTATTTTCTACGATCTTGGATTCAGCATCGACATTTTTGACGACTTCCGTGGCGGTACGTGAGAGTTCTTCAGAGATAGAAGCATTTTCATTGCTAATGGTTTTAGATTTTTTGACAATTTCATGCAGTTTTTCAATAAATTTATTGATACTAAGTGAAACATGTCCAAACTCATCTTTATGCTCTACAATGAGTCTTTGGCGAAGATCTCCATCGCTACTTGAGAGCGCTTCTACAACATTATTAAGATTATCAAGAGGCATAAGGAGTTTTTTGATGAAAAAGATCATGACACCGATGGAGACGATAAGCATAACCAGCCCCATGAAAAAAAGTTCTTGAATTTGCGCAGATAAAAAAGTATACGCTGCGGATTTATCAAAGGTGATAGCGGGGGTCCAGCCTGTTTCAGTTGAGATTTTATAGGCAAATATTTTTTCAATACCGTTAAATGTGTAGTTGACAATCGCCTCTTTTTTGTCTCCGAATTGTCGTGTTAATTCAGGGACTAATGTAGCGAGGTCTTTTCCTAATAGCTCTTTATTGGGGTGCGCGATTAAAACGCCTTTGGTATCGGTAAGGACTCCGTAGCCACCATTAAAGTTAATGTCGGAAAGGGTTTTAAAGAGAGCATCTAGTTCAATATTGGTTGCAATAACACCGACAAGTGTACCATTGTGAAAGATAGGTGCCATGACGGCAACAACGTATTTTTTGGTACTAGAGCTGATAAATGCGTCACTGGCTCCTGCTTGCTTAGATGTCTTAGCTGTAATATACCAAGGACGTGTGCGTGGATCAAATCCAGCAGCTACTTTTGCACCACTTCCGTAGAGCATTTTGCCATTTTCAAATCCAATGAAAGAGTCAACACCCCCAATAGTTTTGGTTGTTTCTTGTAGTTTTGTTTTGATTTCATCCTCACTCAAGGATGCAATAGTGGAGAGTGAGCGAGCGGTTGCATCGACAACGTCTTTTTTAGAAGAGATCCAAAGGTCAATATAATCACTCAACGAGCGTGACGCCATTTGGATGCTAGACTCGACTTGAATAACACTATTTTTTTTCGTATCAATGTAGCTAAAAAAACCAAAAATGGTAAGACTCAGAAACATAAGTGCTGAGATGGTGAGTGTAACTTTTGTTTTGAATTGCATATTAATCCCCCTATATCAAATTACATTAAGTTATTCTAACACAAAATGTCACACAGGGATATACTCCAAGCAAAGAAACGCTTTACTTGGAGTAAAAGTGTTACGACTTAAACTTGCCAAGCTCGTTGTTGAGATTTTCAGTCATAACATGTAAATGTTCACTGGCTTGAGAAACATTGTCGATGCTTCCCACATTCTCTTTAGAGATCACATTGATCTTTTCGATTTCATCGACGATCTTTTTGATTTTAGAAGCCGTATCAATAAAGTCATTAACCGTATGGTGTGATTCATCAATGGTTTTATGAATGATGTTTGCGACATTATTCATACCATCTTGCAGTTCTATTGAGATAGAAGCTAAGGCATTGACTTCTTGTGCATTTGCAGTAATATCTGTATTGGCATCCATAATAGATTGAACCACGACATTGATGGTTGCATCAATCTCTACCAAGCTCTTTTGCGTTCGTTCAGCAAGTTTACGTACTTCATCGGCAACAACCGCAAAGCCTCGTCCATGTTCACCTGCACGTGCCGCTTCAATCGCAGCATTAAGGGCAAGAAGGTTTGTTTGATCAGCAATATCACGAATGATATTGAGGACATCTTTCACTTCATTAGCATTATGACTGACGGTATTCAGACGTTCTGCTAAACCTTGCTCTTTGGCTGCGGTTGCTTGCATGGTGTGTTCAAGTTGTTCTACTTTAGTTTTAACATCTGAAATGTCTTGTTGGGTATCACTGAGTGCTTTTTGAGAGTCTTTAGCTTTTACAACAGAGCATTCAATGGATTTGACTAATGCAATACCTTCTTCTTTGGTATTTTCAACAATTTTAGATTCTGTATCCACATTTCTTACAACTTCAGATGCTGTTCGTGAGAGTTCTTCTGAGATAGAAGCATTTTCATTACTAATCGTTTTAGACTTTTTCACAATCTCATGGAGTTTTTCAATGAACTTGTTAATGTTACGAGAAACTTGTGCAAATTCATCATTGGCAGTAGCTTGAAGTCTTTGTCTAAGATCACCTTCTGCACTTGAGAGTTCTTTGACTACATCATTGAGGTGATCAAGCGGGCGTAGAAGGGCTTTTATCAAGATGATCATGATTCCGATTGAGAGGATCAGCATGACAAGCCCCATAAGCATTAAGTCTCTAATTTGAGCACTCAAAAAGGCATAGGCAGTCTCTTTATCAAAGGTAATACCAGGTGTCCAGCCTGTCTCAGCCGATACTTTAAAGGCAAAAATTTTATTGGAACCTTGGAATTCATACTCAATAAAGCCCTCTTTTTTCTCTTTAAATTCTTTGCTAAGCGTTGATTCTGTTCCAAGGAGTTCTTTTTTAGGGTGTGCGACGATCATTTTTTTGGTATCAAGGAGTATCCCGTATCCTCCATTAAAATTGACATCACCAACGGCTTTTACCAAAGTTTCTAAGGGAAGATCAATTCCTACAACACCGATCATGGTATTGTTTTTTATAATAGGTGCCATAACGGTTACCATAAGCACTTTAGCAGTTGCTCCTACATACGCGTCGGTAATGCCGACTTTGCCTTCCGTTTTTGCCTGTTTATACCAACCACGAGAGCGTGGATCGTATCCTTCGGCTTTTTTCTTGCCGCTACCATAGATCATTTTGCCATCTTCAAAGCCAGCGTAGGATTCCATTGCATCAAATGTTTTACTCATCTCTTTGAGTTTAGCTTCTAATTCAGCATCATCCATTGTATTACTGTTGGTCAAAGAGCGCGCAGCTCCAGCCACACCACTTTTTTTAGAAGCAACCCAGAGGTCGATATAATCCGTTAATGCCCGTGATGCCATTTGAAGGCTGGCTTCAATTTGCACAACGCTATTTTTCTTGGTATCAATGTAGCTAAAGAGACTAAAGATGCCTAAACTGAGAAACATCAATACGGAGATGGTTACGATAATTTTTGCTTTAAACGACATGCGTTTACTCCTTGGAGTGGTTAGGATTATTAAGAAAAGAATACACTATGAAATCATAATAATAAGCTGTTTTATTTAGATTACATTGTTTATGTAAGTTTAAAATAGAAAAACGACTTTTAAAGGACTTTTTACATGTTAAGGTAAAGCACATGTACTCAGGAGAGCTACTAAAGAAACAACAAGCAAGATTTTGTTACAATCGCTCTCAAAACTATACACGATGAGGATCTCTTATGTTACTTTTAACACCAGGACCAACTCCCGTTCCTGAAGCCGTTCGTATGGCAATGAGTACACCAACCATTCACCATAGAACACCTGAGTTTGAGGCTATTTTTGAGCAAGCTAGAGGCTATTTGAAAAAGCTTTTTGATATGGAAGAAGTGTTAATGCTCGCAAGCAGTGGTACGGGCGCAATGGAAGCATGTGTGCTGAACCTTTGCCATTCTAAAGCATTAGTGGTTAATTCTGGTAAATTTGGCGAGAGATTTGGCAAAATTTGTGAAGCATATGGGAAAGATTTTGTAGAAATTAAAAATGAGTGGAATACACCTGTTGATGTTAACACTATCGTTGAGCTTATCAAAAACGATGAGAGTATTGATGCTATTTTTCTTCAAGTGTGTGAAAGCGCTGGAGGACTTCGTCATCCTGTCGAGGAAATTGCTCAAAAAGTTAAAAAGATTAGAAGTAACGTGATGATAGTTGCTGATGGTATCACCGCTATTGGTGTCGAGAAGATTGATACCACGCATATTGATGCATTGATTTCTGGTAGCCAAAAAGCGTTGATGCTTCCTCCAGGACTTGCGTTTATTGGCCTTAATGCTCAAGCGTTAGAGATCATCGAAAATAGAGGTGTTGGTTATTATTTTAATCTCAAAACAGAACTTAAAAATCAACGCAAAAACACCACCGCATGGACGGCTGCAACAACACTTGTTATTGGACTTGTTGCTATGTGTGAACTCATTGATGCTGAGGGCGGACTTGATAAGCTCTATGCTGATACGGCAAAAAGAGCGTTTGCTACCAATAAAGCTTTGCAAGCTTTAGGATTTCACATTTATCCAAAAGTACCAGCGAAAGCGATGAGTGCTGTGCTGGATGATGATGCGAGCAAAATCCGCAAAATTTTAAAAACAAAATACGGCGTTAACATCGCAGGTGGACAAGATCACATTAAAGATACACTCTTTAGAATCAACCACATGGGACTTGTGAATGTGTATGAGACGGCGTGGACGCTTAATGCCGTAGAGCTGGCGCTTGCGGAACTAGGCAAACGTGCTTATGACGGTACTGCCAATAGGGTCTTTACCCAAGAATTTTACCAAGGTTAATAATGATTTATGAGCACGAGATACCCACAGGGAGTAAGCTTTATTTTGGAGAGAGTGCCAAGTTAAAGCGTCAGCTTGAAAATGTGGCAAGTGAACTCTTTTACGATGCAGGTTTTGAAGAGATTGTGACACCTTTTTTCTCCTATCATCAGCATAAAAGCATTGATGAAAAAGAGTTGTTGCGTTTTTCAGATGAGCAAAATCATATTGTCTCTCTAAGAGCGGATAGTACGATGGACGTGGTGCGTTTAAGCACCAAGCGTGTTGGGAGAAGTACGAATCATTCTAAATGGTTTTACATCCAACCCGTTTTTCGCTATCCAAGCCATGAGGTGCATCAAATTGGGGCAGAGCTTATTGGCGAAGAGAATTTGAGCTTGAGTATTGCGACCAGTTTGTCCATATTTGAGAAATTTTCACTCAAACCACTTTTACATGTAAGCAATATTAACATCCCGAAAATCTTATCAGAGATGTTGAACTTAGATCTCAAAATCTTTGAAAAAGGCGAGCTTCAAAAGCTATTGGCACTGGATATTCCATGGCTTACAAAGCTTACGTGTTTGCAAACATTAGAGGAGCTTGAAGCGGTCATTAAAGAAGTTCCTGATGTGCTTAAAGTGGAACTTGAAAAGCTAAAAGCGCTCTCGGCGCATATTACGTACGATAATGTCGTCTTTTCACCGCTTTACTATGTGAAAATGCGCTATTATAATGCACTGTTTTTTAGATTTATTCATAAAAATTTTACGCTGGGTGTTGGTGGAAGTTATGACTGTGAGGGTATTGGCTCAAGCGGTTTTGGTCTTTACACCGATGATTTGATCGAAATACTAATTAAAAGAGATGGACACTAAAATGAAAGCTGATATGATCGTAGGAATTCAATGGGGTGATGAGGGAAAAGGAAAGATCGTTGATCTTTTAGCGCAAGATTACGATGTCGTGTGCCGCTATCAAGGTGGTCACAACGCAGGTCATACGATCTGGGTTGACGGTGTACGCTATGCACTTCACTTAATTCCTTCTGGTATTTTAAACCCAAAAGCACTGAATGTCATTGGCAATGGTGTTGTTGTTTCTCCTGAGGCATTGATTAAAGAGATGGCACAGTTTGATAAATTAGAGGGACGTCTTTTTGTGAGCGATAAAGCGCACATGATTCTTAATCATCATATTTTAATTGATCAGGCCAAAGAAAAACTTCGAGGGGCAAAAGCCATCGGTACAACAGGTCGAGGTATTGGACCAAGTTATGGCAGTAAAATTGAGCGTAGTGGACACCGTTTGGGAGAGCTTCGCGATACTAATAAACTCGCACTTTCGTTAGTTGAATTTTACGATGAAAACAGAGCACTTTTTAGCGCTCTTGGCATTATCACTCCTAATTTTGAGACGTTAAAGAAAGAGTTAGATGGTTATGCAAAAGTACTTTTACCGTTTTTAACTGACACGACACATATGGTGTGGACATGTTTAGATGAAAACAAAAAAGTATTGTTAGAAGGTGCGCAAGGTACGATGCTCGATATCGACCATGGAACCTACCCGTTTGTAACCAGTTCAAATACGATTAGTGCGGGTGCTTGTGTTGGTCTTGGACTCAATCCTAAAGACATCGGTAAAGTAACGGGTATTGTTAAAGCATACTGTACACGTGTGGGTAATGGGCCATTCCCGACAGAAGATTTTGGCATCGAGGGTGATCAACTACGTGAAAAAGGGCACGAATACGGCACTTCAACAGGCCGTGCACGTCGTTGTGGTTGGTTTGATGCAGTTGCTTGTCGATATGCTAGTCGTATCAATGGTTGTGATGATCTCTCCATTATGAAACTTGATGTACTGGATGGATTTGAAACCATTAAAGTGTGTGTTGCTTATGAAATTAATGGCAAGCGCGTCGAGACATTGCCAGAAGATTTAGAAAATATAACTCCTATTTATGAAGAACTTCCAGGTTGGGAAAGTGTTGTGGGCTGTCGTAAATTTGAAGATCTCCCCGCACAAGCAAAAGCATATCTCAAACGTCTTGAAGTTTTAACAGGAACAAAAATAGGACTGGTATCAACTAGCCCTGATAGAAACGATACGATTATATTGTAAGAAGAGGTTAAAACGCTCTTCTTACGCATCCAAACACAATGTTTAATCTTTACATGTAAAGGTGTCAGCGTATGAAAAGTCAGTTCTCCAAGATTGCTAAAATTCGTAAACAAAAGCGTGATGCGATTGAGCGAGAACTGATGAAAAGTCAAAATAAAGAACGTATGCTTAACCATAAGATTACAACGTTATACGAGGAAATTGCTGCTGTGCAGATGCCGAAAGAGGGATTGGTTTCCGCTCTTCTTATTGTGGGTGAGCAAAAAAGCATTTTAAATCGTGAAAAAAAGCGATGTGAGCAAGAGCTTTTTGTGGTGCAACGCACTACGAAACAACTTCAAGGTGAATACCAAAAAGCGCATGTTGAATACGAAAAAATCAAATACCTTGAAGAGCAAGAACTCCAAGCTATGATGGATAAGATCAAACGCGAAGAGCAACTCTATTTGGATGAAATATCAACGATGTTGTTTGCAGGTCAACTAAGTCAAAAAAGGTAAAAGGTATGAAACGTCTTTGGATCTTAGTAGTAGGTACGTTATTGTGTGCAGATACCATTGATTGTACAAAAGTCTTTGAAGAGCGTAGAGGCGAGCTTTTACGCGAAGTTGAAAAAATTGATGAAGCCCGTCAATCGTTTGAAGCACTCAAAGCCGCTACCAATGCCCTCTTTGAAAAGCAAAAGAGTGCGCTCAAAGAGAAAGAAAATGGTATTGCTAAAACCAAAGCGGAGATTGAAGCAAAAGAGAAACAGATCACTTTGATGCTTGAAGAAAATAAAAAGCTTTTAGATCAGGTTCAAGCAAAGAAAAGTGACAAGTTAGACGAAACCTATATTAAGATGAAAGACGCAGCAGCAGCAGCAATTATTGAAAAACTTCCTGTGCATGAGGGAGCTGCTATGATGTTTGGCTTACCTTCAAAAAAAGTCTCACAAATTATGGCAAAAATGAATCCTCAAATTGCTTCTGAAATTATGCAACAACTCAAAAAAGGCCCTCCTTTTGTTGAGAACAACCAAACAAAATAGTGACAAACCTTCTCATTCCCTTGCTCTAAACAGATATTTACCTTACTTTGGCTAAAATGTGTGAAAATTCAGAAGTAAGGTTTATGGATGAAAATCAGATTACCTCATGCCCCTTATATTGCCAATAAGATAGCGATCGATATTTTAAATTGTGGATTTGTTACCATGCTTAAGGGCTTAGAGCCTATTGTAAAAGTCGCAGAGGATTTGATTGTTGCCGATATAAAACAAGAGACTGCGCTCGAAGAGCGTGTGACAGAGATATTGGATCAAAATGAAGATGAGATGGAGTTTCAAAGGGTTGACCGCAGAAACATGTTCTGGCTCATCAAGAAAAAGCTCGCACATGAGTTTGGTGTCATTTTGTCATACGAAGATAGATACAACGACATTGCCCACAAAATTTTAGAGATTTGTTGGAAAACGGGACTCATAGAGTACAATGTTACGGAAAATCGTGTTAAAAATGTTGTTTATACAGCGATTGAGACGTATATTGCACATTTTCAAGAGATTGAAAATGATGTAGCGGACAAGATCTCAAATTATAAACGCAAATTAGTTCCAGGCTCAGAAGAGTATGATTTAATTTTTGAAAAGCTCTATGAAGAAGAGTTAAGAAGAAGAGGGATGTTAGTATGATGTTAAAACCTGTATGGATTTATCTTGAAAATGGCGTTTTCTTAGAAGCAAAAAGTTTTGGCTTTGAAGGTTCAAAAACAGGAGAGATCGTTTTTAATACCTCTATGAGCGGTTATCAAGAGATTATGAGTGATCCAAGTTATGCAGGACAATTCATTGTCTTTACGATGCCAGAAATTGGTATTGTAGGATGCAATGATGATGATATGGAGAGTAAAACCGTTCATGCAAGTGGTATGTTTGTACGAAGTTTGAACGAAATGCCTTCTAATTTTAGATCAACTGAATGCTTACCAACGTTTTTACAAAAACATGAGAGTATGGGCATCTGCGATATTGATACACGCTATTTAACAAAAATGATTCGAGATTCTGGTCCTAAAATGATGATCGCTTCTACTGAAATTAGTGATCCTGCAAAGCTTAAAGCTATGCTTACTGCTAGCCCTCGCATCGAAGACGTGAACTATATTGAAAAAGTTGGAACAACCAAATCTTATTTACATGTAAGCAGTGTGTGGAATGCTGATACACAGTCATATGAAAAAGCAACAAATAGCCTTGGCAAAAAAATTCTTGCGGTTGATTTTGGTATTAAGCGCAATATTCTTAATGAATTGTGTGCAACAGGTCTTGAAGTTGAGGTAATTCCTCACGATTTTAGTGCTGATGATATTATGAAACGTTATAAAAGCGGTGAAATTAGCGGACTCTTTTTATCCAATGGTCCAGGAGATCCTTTGATCCTTAAAAAAGAGGCAGCTCAAATTACCAAATTGATTGAAGCAAAAGTGCCTATGTTTGCTATCTGTTTAGGGCATCAATTACTTTCTATTGCTCATGGACATCCAACGTATAAGCTTAAATTTGGACAACATGGTGGTAACCATCCTGTCAAAAATACGAAAACAAATGTTGTTGAAATTACAGCACAAAATCATAACTATAATGTTCCTGAGTCTGTGTGCAGTATCGCCAAAGTGACGCATATCAACTTGTTTGACAATACCATCGAAGGCTTAGAGTACAATGATGCGCCGATCTTCTCTGTTCAACACCACCCAGAAGCAAGCCCAGGTCCACATGAGAGCAAATATATTTTTCAAGAGTTTGCCAACAGACTTTAACTAACGGAGCAATGCCATTAACGCCATCGACATTACAGCAATCATCAGTGTTGCGTTCTTAGGAAGTTTAGGGCATTGTATCGGTATGTGCGGAGGATTTGTCATGGCGTACAGTAGCGCTAAAATTGACACTTCCGCTTCTCCATCAAGACAATTTTTCGCTCATCTGACCTATAATTTAGGGAGAATTAGCTCTTACACATTTTTAGGTATGCTTTTTGGGACACTTGGTAGTGTCTTTACGTTTTCTTCCCAAATCAATGGTTATTTTTATTTTATCATTGGCATTCTTATGGTACTTATGGGTTTTTCTATGATGGGAAAAATTAAATTCTTAACTTCACTCGAGGCAACCATTGCCTTTAACCCTTTCATTAAAAAAGTGTTTTCGCAGCTTATTCACTCCAAAACAATGGCGAGTTTTTACGGACTGGGTCTTTTAAATGGCTTTTTACCGTGTGGTTTAGTCTATTTCTTTTTAGCGGCAGCCGCAACATCAGGTTCTTTGCTTAAGGGTGGCCTGACGATGGTGATGTTTGGCCTTGCAACTATGCCTGCAATGCTTGGACTTGGTTTTGTGGTTGGTTTCCTCAAAGGGAGTGGCTTCCGTGAGGTGATGATCAAGATTGCTTCATTCATTATCGTAGGATATGGCATTTACATGGCGTATCTTGGTTACAGTGCGGCAATTATATGAAGTTAGAGCAATATCAGAGTGCTATTGAGAGTAGTAATATCATCTCAAAAACCGATATTTTTGGCATTATCACGTTTGTTAATGATGAATTTTGCAAAATTTCTGGTTATACCAAAGAAGAATTGGTAGGGAAAAATCATAATATTGTCAGGCATCCAGATGTGCCAGCCTCAACCTTTAAACAACTTTGGCAAACGATCCTTCAGAAAAAAACCTATAAATCGACTGTTAAAAATCTTGCAAAAGATGGTAGTACGTTTTATGTTAACACAACGGTCTTTCCTATACTTAATGAAAATGGCGATATTGAAGAGTTTATTGCGATTCGTTATGATGTGACGGAAAGTGTACGGCTTAATGAAGCGCTTATGGCTAAAGATGAAGAGCTAGAAGAGCTGAATAAAACGCTAGAACAAAGAGTCAAAGAGCAAACAAAAGCTTTGATGAAACTCAATCAGACATTGGAAGAGCGTGTACAAGAAGAAGTCGAAAAAAATCGTGAAAAAGATCGGTTTTTGTTTCAGCAGTCACGTCTTGCTTCTATGGGAGAGATGATTGCCAATATTGCCCATCAGTGGAGACAACCCCTCTCAGAGCTTAATATCACACTTTATAAAATGAATAAACTGTACAAGCGTCAAAATGATGGCAAAGATATAGATTTTGAAGACAGTTATTCGCATGCAAAAAAAATTATCTCCAAAATGTCAGAAACCATTGAAGATTTTCGTAACTTCTTTAGTCCGGATCGCCAAAGTGAAGATTTTGCGTTAAGCCTTGTTGCACAAGAGGCGATAGACATTATGCGTGGCACGTTAGAGAAAAATGAGGTCGCAATACGTCTTGATGTTAAAACAGATGCGCATATTAGAGGCTATTTCAATGAATTTTCACAAGTCCTTATCAATCTAATGAATAATACGATTGATGCATTTTGCCACAACAAACTAAAAAATAGATTAATTTATATTGAAATTGACACATCTGAACGAGGAGATGCTATAATTAAAGTCTGTGATAATGCTGGTGGAATTGATGAAGTTATTTTAGATAAGATTTTTGAGCCTTACTTTACAACAAAGCATGCAAGTGCAGGGACGGGTTTAGGGCTTTATATGAGCAAGATGATTATCAACAATAGCATGAAGGGGTCTATCGTTGCAGAAAACTGCAATGATGGTGTTTGTTTTACCATCACTATGCCAGCAGAATTGAGCAAAAAGGAAGAGCAATGAATGGATTGTCAAAATTGACGGTTTTGTTTGTCGAGGATGAGGAAGATCTAAGAGGCGCTTTAGAAAGTGCAATTGGAGATGAATTTGCAAAATTTATTGTTGCACGCGACGGCGATGATGGATTAAAAAAGTTTAAAAAGTATAAACCTGATATTGTTATAACAGATATTATGATGCCTGTAATGGACGGTTTAATGATGTCAAAAGAGATCAAACATATTTCAAAACAGACTCCCATTATTATATTAAGTGCATTTAGTGAAAAAGAGAGGTTGTTAGAAGCCATTGATGTAGGTATTGATAAATACCTGATCAAACCGATTGATCCTGATGAACTTCTTAAAACACTTAAATTAGTCTCTAAAGAGATGCTGGATCAAAGTGATATTGTCGAACTAGGATACGGCTATCAATTTGATAAAAGTAGAAGAGTTTTGGTCAAAGAGGGTACAACAATTTTTTTAACCAAAAAAGAGTTACTTTTTATCTCAATCTTGGTAAAAAATTTAGGTGTCTTTGTGTTGCATGAAGAGATAAAAAAGTATGTTTGGACAAACAAAAAAGTAACAGATTCAGCCATACGTACCTTTATAAAGCGAGTACGTGAAAAAACAGATAAAGAATTTATCAAGAACATCCCCGGTCTTGGCTACAAAATCAATACGCAAGAACGATAATTCCATCGTTCTTGTAACTCCAATTTTTAATTTTTTCTTAAATTTTTTCATTTAACACAAATTTAATCTTCTTAAGCTTCGTTGTAGATTTGCTGCACTATAATTCTTACATTATGTGATATTTTTGTGACATAAAAACACAAGTAGGAGGAATTGATGCAGGCTAGAGATGCATTGAACTATGACTATTCAGTAGCCAAATGTTTTACCTACTCAGCGATCCTTTTTGGTATCGTTGGTATGTTAATAGGCGTTGTTATCGCTTATCAAATGGCTTTCCCTGAGTTGAATTACTTGGCAGGTGAATATGGTACTTACAGTCGTTTAAGACCATTACACACTTCCGGCGTAATTTTTGGATTCTTACTAAGCGGAATCTTTGCAGCATGGTACTATATTGGGCAAAGAGTACTCAAGGTTTCGATGGCAGAATCACCATTTTTAATGATTATTGGAAAGCTTCACTTTTGGCTTTATATGATTTTGATGGTTATAGCAGTTGTCACTCTTTTTATGGGTATCTCTACTTCAAAAGAGTATGCAGAATTAGAGTGGCCTTTGGACATTCTTGTTGTTGTTGTATGGGTACTTTGGGGATTGAGTATTTTCGGTTTGGTAGGTATCAGACGTGAAAAAACACTTTATATCTCTATGTGGTACTTTATCGCAACTTTCTTGGGTGTTGCAATGCTTTATCTTTTCAACAATATGGAAGTTCCAACCTACTTTGTTGCAGGTACAGGAAAATGGTATCACTCTGTTTCAATGTATGCTGGTAGTAATGATGCAATGGTTCAATGGTGGTATGGTCACAATGCAGTAGCATTTATTTTTACAGTGCCTATTATTGCGATGATTTACTACTTCTTACCAAAAGAATCTGGTCAACCCGTTTTCTCTTATAAACTTTCACTTCTCTCTTTCTGGGGTTTGATGTTCGTTTACCTTTGGGCAGGTGGACACCACCTTATTTACTCTACTGTTCCTGACTGGGTTCAAACAATGGGCTCAATCTTCTCAATTATTTTAATTCTTCCTTCTTGGGGTAGTGCAATTAACATTCTCCTTACAATGAAAGGACAATGGGGTCAGCTTAAAGAGAATCCATTGGTCAAATTGATGATTTTTGCTTCAACATTCTATATGTTTAGTACACTTGAAGGTCCAATCTTGTCAATCAAATCTGTTAATGCACTTGCGCACTTTACAGACTGGATTCCTGGACACGTTCACGATGGTACTCTTGGTTGGGTAGGCTTTATGACAATGGCAGCATTGTTCCATATGGCACCACGTATGTATAAACGCGAAATTTACAGTAAAAAATTGATCGAGGCACAATTCTGGATTCAAACAACCGGTATCGTCTTGTATTTCTCAAGTATGTGGATTGCAGGTATTACTCAAGGTATGATGTGGAGAGCAACGGATCAATTTGGTAACCTTGCTTATTCCTTTATCGATACCGTAACGGTACTTATTCCTTACTATGCGATTCGTGCAACGGGTGGTTTATTGTACCTTATCGGTTTCTTTATGTTTAGTTACAATATGTATAAAACAATGACTGCAAGTAAAGCAATTGAGTCTGAGCCTCAAAATGCTTCACCTATGTCAGCGTAAAAGGAGGATAGGATTATGTTTCATTGGTTAGAGAGAAACCCATTCTTTTTTGCGGTAGGTGTGTTTTTGGTGATTGCTTATGCTGGTGTTGTAACAATTTTACCTGATTTTATGGAGACAGCACGTCCAGTAGTAGGTACAAAGCCTTACACTGTACTTGAATTAGCAGGCCGTCAAGTTTATATAAAAGATAGTTGTAATGCATGTCATTCACAACTGGTTCGCCCATTTAAATCCGAGACAGACCGTTACGGTATGTATTCGTTAAGTGGTGAGTATGCTTACGATAGACCATTCCTTTGGGGTTCTAAAAGAACAGGTCCAGACTTGATGAGGGTTGGAAACTACAGAACAAGCGACTGGCATGAATATCATATGTCTGATCCTATCAGTGTTGTTCCTGGCTCTATCATGCCAGCATACAAACATATGTTTAAAAATAGTGCTGATATTGATACAGCATACGCAGAAGCATTGACCGTGAAAAAAGTTTTCAATACGCCTTACGATCAACCTGATATGCCTAAACTTGGTACCCATGAAGAAGCTAAAAAAGCTGTCATGGCAGAAGCTGCGCTGATTGTTGCAGATATGAAAAGCCAAGAAGTAAAAGAGGCATTTAAACGTGGTGAGATCAAAGAGATTGTGGCACTTATTGCCTATCTCAATAGCTTAAAGTAAGGTGTTCACAGTGAGTATGGAAGCAATTAGAGAGATTCAAGCTTATGCTTATGTGGTAGCAACTGTTTTTTTGGTCGTGATGATGTACAGTTATCTGTATCACCTTTACAGGGCTGAAAAAAAAGGTACGCGCAATTATGAGCAGTACAGTAATATCGCATTAAACGATAAAATTGATGATGCTCCGATTGAAACCCGTACTCCATCCAACAAAGAGAAAGAATAAAGAGGAGCAATAAATGAATTGGCTGAATGACAATGTAAATGCGTTATCATTGCTTGGTGCAGCAGCGATTATAATTCTCAGTGCTTTTGTTATTGGTAAGTATTTGAAACAAATGAAAACCGATAAAGGTAGTGGTGAGTTAGCAAAAGAGAATTGGGATGGTATTGGTGAATATAAAAATGCACTCCCTATCGGTTGGGCACTCTCTTTTGTGGGAACGATTGTATGGGCAGCATGGTATTTCCTTGCAGGCTATCCTCTTGCGAGTTATTCACAACTAGGTGAGTATAATCAAGAGGTAAAAAGCCACAATGCAAAATTTGAGAGCAAATTTGCAAATCCTGATAAATCTACACTTATGAATATGGGTGAGGGCGTTTTCTTAGTACAATGTGCACCATGTCATGGTGTTACAGGTGATGGTATGAATGGAAAAGCACTTAATTTAGCTAAATGGGGTAATGAAGCAGCGATCGTCGCTTCGATTCTCAATGGCGCTAAAGGCTCAAATTATCCTCTTGGCGAAATGCCAGCAGGACTTTTGGATGCTGAAAGCGCACAAGCCGTTGCGGCATACGTGATGCAAGAAGTATCTGTGGTTAAAAAAACCAAAAATCCTGCATTGGTTGAGAGTGGCAAAGCGCTATGGGCAACATGTGCAGCGTGTCATGGTGATGATGGTAAAGGTATGGCCGGAAGTGCGCCAGATCTTAGTGTCTATGGCGATGCTAAATTTATTGTCAATGTCCTAGGCACTGGCAAAAAAGGAGCTATTGGTAGTATGCCACAGTTTAATGATGGACGCTTAAGCAATGTTCAAAAAACAGCGGTTGGCACTTATGTCAGCTCTTTAGCGAAATAAGGACTGGTCAATGGAAAATACAAATCGAAACGTATTTGGACTTCATGGTATATCTGGAATGTTGATTGCAGTAGTATTATTGCTTTCCATTCTTGGGGCGTTAACATTCTTTGGCTTAAAAGCACAACAAGCAGTTGCTGATAAACCTTATAAGATTACTGATCCGCAAGCACTTCAAATGAAAGATGCTGCGAATGCGAATCAAAAATCTATAGCGAAATAAGGGGTATAACATGGCTGAAAATATGGATAAAATCATTGCTCTTGGATTGGTTCTCATGGCTGCAATTACAGCATGGGCAGTATTGACCCCAAACCATTTGTTTATCGGTTAATGAAGACCTTATTACATGTAAAAGCAAAGAAGCTTATGCTTCTTTGCTTTATTGCATTACTTCCGGTATCGGTTTTTGCCAAAGATTTTGTTGTTTATGATGACATTTTAGAAGAGAAAACAGCTCAAAAGATTGAAGAGATGGGCAGTGAACTCTTTGCTAAAAGTGGTGTTAAAGTCATTTTAATTGCTAAAAAAAGTGGTAATGAAAACATTCTCGATTACGAGCAAAACTTTGCCAAAAATCTAACCCCTCCTTACGTGCTTTTAACCCTTTTCCAAGCAGAACAAAAAGTAGATATTTATACTTCTAAGGGTTTGGAAAAAGAGTTTGACAGAGAAGCACTTCTTTCGCCTCTTCCTTGGAAAGGGACGATTATTCCACTGCTGACCTCTAAGAAAAACGAGATAAGTGTTGGACCTGCATTACTCAATGGCTATGCTGAACTCGTTGAAGAGATCGCAGCGTATCATAAAATAGAGTTAGAGAGTGCTATTGGAAGTGCCAATAGAACAACAATTAATATCGTCAGACTTCTGATTTATGGGTTTATGGTCATTGTTGTGATACTCATCATTTATAAAAGGATCAAAAGCCGTGGATAAAGTAAAAAATGAACGTAGTTACTACCCATATGTGGTAGTAGGAATGATTCTTGGCTGTGTGGTTGCCTGCGGTTTTACGATTAAGATAGCTGTAGATAATCCAGTTGAAATGGATACTTTTTATATGGAAAAATACCAAAAAGTAGACCATTCGATCAATACAATTTTAGAGCTTCAAGAGAAGTTTAATGCCAAGTTTGATCTCGCTTATTCGACGCAGAAGTTTGAAATGGGGCAAAATAGTATTACGATCCGATTGACTGACAAAAGCGGTCAACCTGTGAATGATGCCAATGTACTGATGATGCTCTCTCGCCCAGATAGCAATAAAGAAAACAAACAACTCACCCCTTCTCATATCGAGAATGGGAACTATACGTTTGGACCTTTTGAAATTAACAAACCCGGTCGATGGCAAATTCTCAGTAAAATTGAATTAGGTGAATTTAAAGGCTACCACAAAAACGAAGCCTACGCAGCACAATAGTCTTCTTTTCTCTTCTTTATAATGTGAGGTAAGATAATTTCATCTTACCTCTTTTCTTTCATTTTGACATAAAAATCCATCTTAAATCTTTGCTTTGTTATAATAAGAGTATTAAACAAAGGTGAGGAATGATGTTAGAAGTTTTTGCGACCAGTAGAGCCATACGCTCGTTTTACGATACTTTTTTAGACGCGAACATCCTTCTTCCCAAAGCCATTACAATTGCAGAACTTGAGCAAAAGGCCGTCCTTGTGCCAAACCACTCTTTCGTTGATGAGGACATGCGCGTTCTTTTGATGCAAGAAGCTTCACGTTTTACCAAGTTTGAACTCCTCTATATCGAGCGTGAATTTTTTACTTTTTTGAAAAACTCCTCTTACCTTTTTCGTTTTTTTGAAGAGTTAAGCCATGAAAAAGTAGCACTTGACGCTCTACTGAGTGCAGATACCTATGAGCACTATGCCGAACACTTAGAAGTGTTGCAAACGCTTCTTAAGCACTATAAAGCACTCCTTTCTAAACATGCATTGTACGATCGTATCACGTTGCCTGAATACTATGAGCTGAATATTGCGTATATTCGCTCCCTAGGTGCTGTTCGCATTCATTTGGAAGGTTTTTTGAGCCGTTTTGAAGTAGAACTTCTGAGCCAAATAGCAGCGCTTATTCCTTTACATGTAAACGTTACCATAAGTGCTTATAATCAAAAAATGGCGTTACTGTTTGCGGATCTTGGCATAGAGCTTGTGCAAAACAACACCTATGAGATTAATCTCTCCACGAAAGAGATTTTACATGTAAAGCCGCAAAGTGGTCTCAAACAAGATACGCACGTTTATGGTTTTTCATCGCGTCTTGCACAAATGGGCTATGTGCAAAGTGCCATTGCTCAGTTTGTAGAAGAGGGTTTAACGCCAGAAGAGATCGTGGTGATTTTACCCGATGAGCGTTTTGCTGAAGTTCTGCGTCCCTTTGATACATGGCATAATCTCAACTTCGCAATGGGCATAAGCCTCAAACAGAGCCAGTTTTATCAAAAACTGAGTGCCCTTGAAAAAGCGATGCGCAATGATGAGATCGAAGATCATCTCCGCCTTACGCGCTTAAAAATAGAACCCGAAATTTTGGTTACATGTAAAGAGATTTGGCACCAAAAAGTCTCCAGTGAAACGGCGATGAATTTCTTTGAAAAATTGCTTTCCAGTGATGCCAAAGAGCAGAAAAATCCTCTCTTTCAAGAAGCCTTTTTTGCTTTCACGCACTTTTTAAAACATGCTCCTGCGCTTCGCTTTGAGCAGGTAACAAAACTCTTTTTAAACCGTCTTGCCGTACTGAGTCAAGATGATGTTAGAGGGGGAAAGGTCACCGTTTTAGGCGTGTTAGAAACCAGAGGTGTGGCGTACAAAGGCGTCATCGTTTTAGATTTTAACGATGAGTTTGTGCCTAAACGCAGTCAAAAAGACCTTTTCCTCTCTTCTGCAGTTCGCGCACATGCAGGACTCCCCACTAAAAGGGATCGCGAGAATTTACAACGCTATTATTACCATCAACTTTTTTCCCGTGCGCAGAAAATTGCCATCGCTTATGTAAAAAATGAGACAAGCATGCCTTCACGCTTTTTGGACGAGCTTGGGTTCAATACAACGGTTACGGCCGACGAAAAAGCATTGCAACCACTTCTGTTTGAAGTAACTGCTTCTAAAAATCTTTACGATCAGCCTTTCATCGATGCACCTTATGATCTTAAGCAGTTTCCCCTTTCGGCAACAAAGCTCAAGACTCTGCTTACATGTAAACGCCAGTTTTATTTTCGCTACATCCAAAGGCTGAAAGAAGCGAAGATGCCAAGCACTAAAATTGATGAGCAAACGATAGGCATGGCGCTTCATAAAGTGCTCGAAGATGCGATGTGCGATGAAGCGTTAAGGGATGAGAAAAGCCTCTATTCCAAAATAGAGACTCTTTTAAAAGAGCAAAATAGACATGAAGTGTGGGGCTATTTTGTCGATGTATGGCTTCAAAAACTTCGCCCTTTTATGCAAAATGAAGTGGCACGCTTTGATGAGGGCTTTCGCATTTTCAAAAAAGAGTTTTCGCATGCTATTGCGTATGAAGGTTTTATGTTAGAAGGGCAGATCGACCGCATCGATCAAAAAGAGGATGAGCTGTTTGTCATTGATTATAAAAGCGGGAAAGTGCCAATGACGAGCGAGCGCTCGCTTGAAAACACGGTTGATTTTCAACTGGTCTTTTATGCGTTTATCGCAAGCTCTTTGGGCAGAGTTGGAGGCGTTTATTACTACGATCTCAAAGAAGGTGTTTTAGTGTCTGAAAACTTCTTGGAAGAGAAGAAAGCACTTTTACATGTAAAGCTCTCTGAGCTCTCCAAACCGATCAATGGGTATGAGCTGTGCGATGAGATCAAGCATTGCAGGCTTTGCCCTTACGTGCAGTTATGCGGAAGAGAGGAGCAGATATGAATCTCAGTCCTTATTTGGCTCTTGAAGCCAGTGCAGGCAGTGGCAAAACCTTTGCGCTGAGTGTTCGCTATCTCTCGCTTCTCTTTATGGGCGCTAATCCGCAAAAGATCGTAGCACTCACCTTTACGAACAAATCTGCGGCAGAGATGAAAACGCGCATCTTTGAGACGCTCAAACACTTGGAAGAGAAAGATGAGTTAGAGGCGATTTGCACTCAAACGGGCAAGTCTAAAGAGACGTTACTCTTTGAGAAAGAGCGTGTGATGCAGACGTTGCTTCAAGCCGATATCAAGATTTCGACACTGGATTCTTTTTTCTCCCTTATTCTGCGCCATTTTGCTTTACATGTAGGCTTACAGCCTGACTTTAAAGTAGGGCAAAATGGGCTTGATGAGGAGCTGGTGGAGCGTTTCATCAAAGGGTGCAAAAGCAAAAATCTCTACAATGCCTTAATCGCTTTTAGCATTAACGAAGATAAAAAATTAAACGATCTTTTTAGTTTGCTGGATATGCTGTATCAGAAAAAATCAGAACTTGATATTAGCATGCTAGGTGAAGGGCATTATCCAACATTAAAACCGTGTTTAGACATTTTAGAGCGTATCAGGGACTATTTTGAACAAAGTGGACTCTCTGCGCGTGGGCTTGCGACATTTAAAGCGGACACACTGAGCGATCTACTTTCCAAGAAGTATTTGGAGCGTGAAGACTTTGGGTATTGGGACTATAAAAAGTATGCCAATGAAACAACTGATGCGCTTTTGCGAGAACTCAAACAGGCTTTAAATGTTTATGTCAATGCCAAAGAGGCATACTTTTTAGGACAACTGGGCAAACTCTTTGCGATCTACGATGAGAGCCTGCGAGGTTTGATGGGAGAGTTTGGTGAACTTTGTTTCGATGATGTGACCAATCTGCTTTACACCCTTTTACGCCAAGAGATCAGCAAAGATTTTCTCTATTTTCGCCTTGATGGGGTGATAGAACATCTGCTCATCGATGAGTTTCAAGACACGAGCATTGTGCAGTACCAGATTCTTCTGCCACTCATTGAAGAGATACGCGCAGGACAAGGTGTGAAAGACTTTAAAACGCTCTTTTTCGTGGGCGATGTTAAGCAGTCGATCTACCGCTTTAGAGGTGGTGCTAAAGAGCTCTTTGGGTATGCTAAAAAGAGCTTGCATTTAGACGTCAACGCGCTTGATACGAATTATCGAAGTACCGAGCAGGTGGTTAATTTTGTCAATGAAATCTTTACATGTAAAATCAAAGGCTATGAGCCTCAAAAAGTTGCGAAAGCTACGGGTGAGGGGTATATCAATGTGCGCATTGAAGAAGCGATTGAGCCCAGTGTCTTAGAGGCGATTGGGATGCTTCTGAAAGAGGGTGTTAAGCCCAAGGACATTGCGCTTTTGGTGCATACGAACAAAGATGCCAAAGTCTTTAAAGCGTTGGTGCAAGAGCAGTTTCCTTCTTTACATGTAAGACTGGAAGCGACGCTAAAACTCATTGAAGTTCGCTCTATTAAAGCCATCATTGCACTGCTGAAATACCTCTACTTTGGCGATGAACTTTACAAAGCAACATTTCTTGTACAGTGCGGCATGGCATGGGATACGCCGCTCTCTCGTAGCGGGTGGGATTTAGATGCGACACCGCTCGTTTTGGTCGAAAAAATCATCAAAACCTATGGACTGTTTGATGGTAGCGTAGATCTGCTCAGTTTCTTAGATGTTGCCAGTCGTTATGAGGAGATTGAGAGCTTTTTGTTTGCTCTGGATGAACTGAGTGATGAAGCCAAAAGCGAAGATGTGGATGGTCTGCGTGTTTTAACCGTTCACAAGTCCAAAGGTTTGGAGTTTGAGCATGTCATCGTGTGCGATCGCCTAAGTCGCGACAACAATCGAAGCGATACGATTTTATTTAGCTACGATGAAGTGGACATCAAAGGGTTTTACCTCACGATGGGTGGTAGGGAATCGGTCGATGCAGTCTATGCCAAAGCCAAAGAGCAAGAGAGCGTCTTGATGTATGAAGACAGGCTCAATGCGCTTTATGTCGCTTTTACGAGAGCCAAACGTTCCTTGTTTGTGTGTGTCAAAGCGCAAAATAGTGCGTTTGAGATGTTGGAGTTAAGCACAACAGAGCGAGGCGTAATTGGTGTTTCAACCAAAGAGACACCGCTTATGCCAAGTACGATGCGTGTTTATCAGCCGAAGCGTTATGGCGCGCAAGAAGTTGTGAGTACCTCTGAGGAAGAGAATGAGAGTGCTGAGATTGCTTCTATTACGTTTGGAATTGCACAGCATTATTTATTAGAGATGCTAGATAGTTTTGATGAATCTTCACTAAAGAGGGCTTACATCGCACTGCAAAACCGTTTTGCGCCACTGTTGGATGAGCCAACCTTGCAAGCGATCTATCAGCGTGGAGAAAAACTCATTTTTTGTAAAGCCTTTTTGGATTTGATTGAGGGGGCAAAAGTCTATAAAGAACAACCGCTGATTTACCAAAAAGAGCGCAAACAGATCGATCTTTTGCTAGAATTCTCTGACAAAATCATTGTCATTGATTACAAAAGCTCGAAAAAGCAGAGTGCAAAACACCAAGCACAAGTGAAGCTCTATCAAGAAGCCCTCTCAACGATCTATAATCTGCCGGTGGTTGCGTATATCTGCTATTTGCAAAACGATGGAATTGAACTTCTTAAAAGCTTATAGTACACTTAATTTAAGTAGTATTTAAGTATATTTTGATTAAACTTGCACTTCGTTAAATAAATACGTCAAAGGTTATGACAGATGAAAGCTACACAAGCGATTAAGCCAAGCGAAGTTAAACGCGACTGGATCGTAGTGGATGCTGCTGGTAAGAGATTTGGTAAAGTCCTTACAGAAGTAGCAACACTGCTCAGAGGCAAACATAAACCTTATTTTACTCCAAATGTTGATTGTGGCGATTTCGTTATCATCATCAATGCGGAAAAAGTAGAGTTTAGTGGAACAAAATTAGACACAAAATTGTATCACAGACACACAGGATATTTCGGTGGCGTTAAAACTGAAAAATTGGGTGATCTTTTGAACAACAACCCAGCGAAATTGTACAGACTTGCGGTAAGAGGCATGTTACCTAAAACAAATCTTGCTAAAGAGATGATCAAAAAGCTAAAAGTTTATGCTGGTAATGAGCATCCACATACAGCGCAAGTTAAAGTAGAGGTAAAGTAATATGGCAAAAGTATACGCAACTGGTAAAAGAAAAACAGCTATCGCTAAAGTATGGGTAAGCGCACCTGGTAAAGGTACGATTACTGTTAATGGCGTTGATTTTGAAGCATGGCTTGGTGGTCATGAGACCATTAAAAAACGTGTTCGTCAACCACTTGCTCTTACAAAACAAGAAGCAAGCTTTGATATCGTAGCTTCTACTCAAGGTGGCGGTTATTCAGCTCAAGCTGATGCTGTTCGTCATGGTATTTCTAAAGCACTTTCTGCTATGGATGCTGACTTTAGAGCGATCCTTAAACCTTATGGTTTATTGACTCGTGACTCAAGAATTGTTGAGCGTAAAAAATACGGTCGCAAAAAAGCACGTCGTAGTCCACAATTTTCTAAACGTTAATTGTTTTTTTACAGAAGTCTTTCGAGGCTTTTGTGCTTTATGCAAGGGTTTTCCCCTTGCATTTACTTATTCTCTCTTCTTTAAACTTCAATTACAGTTTTTAATAACTCGCCAATTCTTGTATCAGCATCTTCACTTCATCTTTATCAAAAAATAGGTTAAACTCTAACTCTTTTGCAAACACTTTAAGTAAAGCAATTTTTTTCATTTGGCGTTCATCGGAATTTTGGATGGCTGAAAGCTCGGCATTTAACTTTTCTATGTAGTTTAGGCGTATCTCTTCTTGTTTTTGTTCTTTTGATTTTGGCTGTTTGCGAGGTTTTAGTACAAGAAATAAGAAGCCAAGAAGAATAAGTATGAGAAGAATGCTGAAGAAAGTTTCCACAAAAAACCTTTACATGTAAATGTATTTGATGCGTAAGTATATCCAACTCAGCGCTATAAAATTTTAAAGTTCTTTCATTTCTTAAACCACTTTTGTGTAAAATCTCTTAAACTAACACAAAGAGGAATCCCATGCACTTTACAACTCCCCTTAAAAGCAACAGCACCAAAATTATGCTCATTGGCAGTGGCGAACTTGGCAAAGAGGTTGTCATCGAAGCAACACGTCTTGGCATTGAAACCGTAGCGGTGGATTCGTATCCGCAAGCACCAGCGCACCTTGTTGCCAATAAAAGCTATGTCATCAATATGAAAAACAAAGATGAGCTTTTAGAGGTGATTCGTCGTGAAAAGCCGACATACATCCTACCTGAGGTTGAAGCTCTGAGCATTGAAGCACTGATAGAGGCAGAGAAAGAGGGCTTTTGTGTCATTCCTAATGCGGACGCTGTCAAAAAGACGATGAATCGTAAAAACATTCGTGAGTTTGCTGCTGAAAAATTAGGGCTTAAAACCAGTGGATATGTCTTTGTTAAAACGCTTGAAGAGCTGCAAGAGGCGACAAAAAAGCTGGGCATTCCATGTGTGGTCAAGCCTGTTATGAGTTCATCAGGGCATGGACAAAGTGTCATCCGAAGTGAGGCTGACATCCAAAAATCATGGGAGATTGCCAAAGAAGCCAGAGGCGATGCGAGCGAACTCATCGTTGAAGAGTTTGTGCCTTTTGATTATGAGATCACGCTCTTGACCGTTCGCAATGGCAAAGAGACTGTTTTTTGTGAGCCTATCGGGCATATCCAAGAAAACGGGGACTATGTGCTCAGTTGGCAGCCAGTGCCGATGAAACCTGAAGTGTTAGCTAAAGCGCAAGTAATGGCTAAAACCGTTACCGATGGCTTAGGCGGTCGAGGACTTTTTGGAGTTGAATTTTTTGTGAAAAATGATGAAGTCTATTTTAGCGAACTTAGTCCTCGTCCTCACGACACGGGAATGGTCACGATGATAACGCAGTCTCAGAGTGAATTTGCTTTACATGTAAGAGCGGTTCTTGGCTTACCGCTTGATTTTACGTTTTACGGAGCAGGTGCGAGTGGTGCGTTTAAAAGCTTGAATGAAGAGCATGTACCAACACTAACCATTCCTGAGAGTGCATTTTCCAAAAACTCATACGTGCGTGTTTTTGGAAAACCCGTGAGCCATGTAGGACGACGTATGGCTGTAGCGTTGGTACTAGATGAAGTGGAAGCGGCGAAAAAAAGAGCCAAAGAGATCGTTTCGGCGATTATCGGGTAATGAAGCCAAAAATCCTTATAAGCGCGTGTTTGATCGGTGAAAATGTCAAGTACGATGGTGGGAATAATGCTTTGCATGTAAAGATTCTTGAACAGTGGAAGGAAGAGGGTGTTTTGGTTCCTCTTTGCCCCGAAGTCCTTGGAGGACTCAGTGTGCCAAGACCTGCATGCGAAGTGATCGAGGGAACCAACAGAGTCGTTTGCAAAAGCGGCGAAGATGTCAGTGTCGCTTTTGCAAAAGGTGCAAAAGAGAGTTTACGAATTGCACAAGAAGAGGGTGTTTGCATGGCGATCTTGAAAGCCAGAAGCCCCTCGTGTGGCAAAAACATCATCTATGATGGCACGTTTACAAGCACACGCGTGAATGATTCTGGGATTACATGTAAACTTTTGCAAGAGAGTGGTATTTTTGTTTTTAGTGAAGAGGAATTAGCGTTAGCCGAAGCATTTTGGAAGCAAAAAGGGTAAACTCGATAGATCCTTTTTGCAGAATTTTTACATGTAAAGCTAAAGTAGTGTTATTTCCGTACAATCGGGAAGATGTTTAAGCGACTCTTCAAAGCTTGTGTACGTTTGCAAGGCTGTGATAATGATGCTCAAAGGCTCACTCAGTATCTCTTGAAAGTCTATTTCATGGGATGCTTTGACTCTAAAGGCGAGTTGCTCAAGCGGTGGAGAGAATTCTGCATTAACTCCTTTTTTATTGCCTCTCGCATCAACGCGGTACCAGCCGAAATCTTTCAGATAAAGGGCATTGAGTCCATGCAGTGTGTAAGGCTCACCTCCATTCTCCAAAAGGCTTAGTCTTTGGTAACAAAATCCTGCTGGTATACCATTGGCACGACACAATGCTGCTAGAAGATGGCTCTTGGCATAGCACCAGCCCGTTTGATACGCTAAGACATCACTGGCTTTACATGTAATGATGGCATCTTTATGATCTCCCGTATGACGGATGTGGTCTCGCACAAAGGTAAAACAGCTTTTGGCAATCTCAACATCGCTGTTAGAATTCCCTTTTAACGCTTTTGCTTTCGCTAAAATCGTAGGGTGTTCAAAATCAATGACGAATGAACTTTGAAGATAGCCTTCTAGATTAGACTTCATAGATAATTTCTCGATCAAGCGCATCTTCTTTGTCTTTGAAGATAGCCATGGCAGTGTTCATCGGTAAAAATCCCAATTTTGCGTAAAATGGCTCTTTCCCGGGACTTGCGTAGAGGATGATTTTATTGTGGTCTTTTGAAAATTCAATCAATTTGGTCACGATCTCTTTGCCGATGCCCATACCTTGGAAGTCGGGATGAATGGCAATGTCACAAATATAGGAGCAATCAATTCCATCCGAGAGCGCTCTTCCTACACCGATTAAGGCGTGGTCTTTATAGACTAAACATTTGTATTTGCTGTTTCCATAGACAGTTTTTAAATCTTCTAATTTTTTATGCCCCAGTGGCGCTATCTTGTAGAGATGTAATAATTCTTCCCAATCCAGTGCATCGGTGCTATAGCTCCATACGAGTTCCATTGTAACTCCTTTATTTATTGGCTAGAAATTCTACGTGCGGTGACGTCATGGAGGCTATAAATTCAGTGATTTCATACTGAGCTACACCGTGAATGTAAAAAGGATCACGCGCGATGATGGCTTCCATCTCTGCTTTGTTTGCGGCAAGTGCTAAAATGACCCCACCTGTGCGAGGATTTTTACGTCCTGAAGCTAAGAAAACACCTTTGGCATAGTGCGTTTTGAGAAACTCGACATGATCGCTTAGATGTGCATCGACTTCCTCAAGAGATTTGTGATAGGTTAAAGAGATAATAAACATAGCAACTCCGTTAAGAACTGTAAATTTGATTTTGTACTTTTTTTGTCAGTGAAGCAAAAACAAGGTCGTACGAGTCATCGATCCATTCAAAAAGCATTGTATCGTCCACTTCACCTTCGCAGATGACGGTATTCCAATGTTTTTTATTCATATGGTACCCTGCGATAACACTGTGATACATCTCACGAAGTTCACGCGCATAAAAGGGATCGCATTTGAGGTTAATGCGTGGCGGGTTGCTTTCTTCATCAATGAGAGCAAAGATCTTATTGCCAACTTTATAAACAGCAGTTGTTTCATCAAAGGGATATTCCTTAATGGCACCTATGTGGCTAAGGCAGTAGTTATTGAGGATTTCAAACGTCATTTATTTGCACCTGCAACTGTTCTCATGGTCATTTACCATGCCACACGCTTGCATAAACGCATAAATGGTGGTGGTTCCTACAAATTTGAAGCCACGTTTTTTGAGATCTTTGGTTAGGGCATCTGAAATCGGCGAAGTACACGCTGCTGTTTTGTAATCAGGCACATCGTTGATGATGGTTTTACCACTCACATAACCCCAAAAATAAGCATCGAGTGAGCCGAACTCGTGGATGATAGTTTGGCAGAGTTTTGCATTATTGATGATGGCTTCGATCTTTGGGCGACTCTTGATAACTTCGCCTTCACTTAAAATACGTTCAACATCCATTTCACTCAAATGTGCCACTTTTTCAAGGACAAAGCTTGCAAAGGCATTGCGGTAGCCATCGCGTTTTTTAAGAATGGTGAGCCAACTCAGCCCAGCAGATTGCGTTTCAAGGCAAAAAAGTTCAAAGAGTGCGCGGTCATCATGCAGAGGTTTTCCCCACTCTTCATCGTGGTATGCCACATAGGTAGGATCACTCAGTTTTACCCAGCCACAGCGCGAAAGATTTTGTGTCATTTTTTCTTCTCCTCAAAGAGGTATCATGCTAAAATTATAGCTCAATAGAGTTAACGAACAGGAAATACCAATGTCCATCCACGTGCTTGAATATATTAAAAAAAATTATAAAGACCATGCGATTGAAGCCAATGGTGTGGTGATAGCGCGCTATTTTGTTGTGGAGGATCACTACAAAGCCGAAGCGTATATGGAGCAAAATCTTCTCAACATTATCTTGGAAGGTAAAAAGATGCTCCACACTAAAAGTGGTGATGTTGAGGTGAGAGCTGGCGAGGCATTTTTTCTATCGCGTGGTGAATACGTGATGAGTGAAGTGTGTGAGGGTGGTAAATATGCGTGTTTGCTCATCTTTTTTGATGAGAAGGTCATTGGCAATTGGTTATCGCCCATCTTAGAGAAACTACCTTTACATGTAAAGATGCCAAGTCATACGCCAGAGCCTTTTTGTAAGATAGAACTTACCCCGATTATGAAAAGTACAGCACTTTCACTGTTGCCTTTTATCGAGCAAAAGCCCGCTTTTGTGGATCGTATTTTGGTGTTGAAACTGCAAGAACTTTTACTTCTGCTTTTAGGCTCTCCTGAAGGATCAAAGCTGGTCTCTTATTTTCATACATTGCTTCCAAGAGGTATTGATCTTAAAGTCTTTATGGAGGCAAATTTTGCGCAAAACTGGAGCATTGCAGAGTTTGCAAAGCACAGTGGTAGAAGTTTGAGCGCATTTAAAACAGAGTTTGCGTCGCAATTAAAGGCCACTCCCATGAAGTGGATACTTGATAAGCGAGTAGAGCATGCCCATTTTCTGATTAAAAAAGGTGGACTTAGCATCGGTGAGGCGTCATTTAGGGCAGGTTTTAAAAGTCAGTCTCATTTTACGCGTCTTTTTAAAGCACGCCATATTCAAACACCCAAAGACCTCACAGGCAAAAAATCAAACCTTACAGACTAACACTATAACTCTTTTTACATGTAAAATAATCCTTGAAATTTTAGACAAAAGGATTATGGATGAAAATGAAATATATGATAGCCGCATTGATGTTGGCAGGAAGTACGCTTTTTGCAGGAGGGTTTACGCTTTACAGTAACGACCTTGGTGGTCAACTCACGAAAGCACAAGAGGCTTCAAGCTTTGGATGTGATGGCTCAAACATCTCTCCTGAGCTTCACTGGAGCAATGCGCCCTCTGGTACTAAGAGTTTTGCGGTCACTGTTTATGATCCCGATGCGCCAACAGGAAGTGGCTGGTGGCACTGGGTTGTTTTTAACATCCCTTCATCCATAAATGCATTACCTGCTGATTTTGGCAATGTGAGCAAAACAGCAACTCTTTCGGCGATTCAAAGTATTACCGATTATGGTAAAGCAGGATTTGGTGGAGCGTGTCCACCTAAAGGGGATAAAGCGCATCGCTATATTTTTACAGTGCATGCACTCAGTGTGGATAAACTTCCTTTAGATGCGTCTTCCATGCCAGCCCTTGTTGGCTTTATGCTAGGTGCCAATACCCTTGCTAAAGCAACATTGGTTTCGTACTATCAACGCTAAGATGTGAAAGCAAACGCCTAGAAAATGGCGTTTGCAGTAATATATCAAGGTATAGACGCTATCTTTTGTGCTAGTTTTTGAGCAAAAGGAAAGACCATCAAAATAGTTGGAAATGCAATGGCATACGCGATAGCCCACGAATGAAACCAAATACTCAAAAAATGATTGACAACACCTATATTAATAAAGGTGATGGCCCCCGACATGATAAAACTCATGAAACCCGACATGATCAATGTTTGCACATAAAGAAGATATTTACTTGAAACCACGGCTATTCCTTTGATGTGTTGCGTTCATTAAAGACTTCTTTGGCGATAAAAAGCCCATTGAGTGCTGCTGGGAAACCTGCGTAAACCGCCATTTGAATCATAATCTCAATGATCTCTTGTTGGCTACATCCTACATTTAATGCACCATGCACATGCACTTTGAGCTGTGGTGCGGCTGTTCCCATGGCTGTGAGTGCTGCAACTGTAGCAATTTCTCTTGATTTCAGATCAAGTCCTTCTCGGCTATAAATATCACCGAAAGGAAATTCAATGAGCAAGTCAGCAAAATCAGGGGCGATTTCGTTAAGGGCATTTATGACTTTTTCGCCTGCTTGTCCATCTATTTCTCCTAATTTTTCAAGTCCTATTTTATAACGTTCTGATTTCATTATTTCCTCCGTAATTTGTATATTATATACAATAATTGTATGAAATTGTACAATGGCGAAACTTATTTGTATATTAATGACAAAATATGTATACTATTGACAATTAATTTTGCATTGATGAAGGATTGCATTGTGTTTGAAGAACTTTTTGATCCAAAATTGGTCTCACAACTTTTAGTAAGTATCGGTGATGTTTCGGATGTAACAGGCATTGAGCAGAGAAAACTGCGCTATTGGGAAGAAAAAGGGATTATCAAATCATCGTGTACCAAAAATGGAGGCAATAGAAAGTTTGATTATATCAATATCAAAAAAATATTGCTGATCAAAGAGCTGCTAGATGAAGGTTTTACGCTGGAAGCTGCTGTTAATAAAGTTGAAACACGAATAAAAAATATCACAGAAACATTTGGAAAACTGCGAAACATTAACGCCTAAAATGATATAAAAGAGATAAAATAACTCTTATTAACTTTTTGTTTACGAAAGGTTAATAGAGCGTTTAAACAACTACTCTATACTTTCACTACCAAGACAATTACCTCCTTTTTGTGAATAACTTAACAACTTTAAAAATCAGCTTCCAGATTGCCCGGTCTGGAAGCTTTTTTTATTTTTGACACGCAAAAAAAGCAAAGCTCTTTTTACTACGCTAGCCGCTGAGGCACTAAAGCTTGACGACAATGTCGTCAGAATATTTTTCTTCACTATGTTATAATCCTTTCTATGAAAACATTTTTACTCACCCTTCTTTTTTTTACATGTAATGTTGTAGCCAGTACGCTGCATCTCTCAATTTCAGCCAATCCTAGTCGCCTCAATCCTATTATTTCAACCGATAAAACCAGTTCGGATGTCGCGCAGTGGATCTTTAATGGACTCATCAAATACGATAAAGATGCGAACATTATCCCAGATCTTGCGCAGAGTTACCACTTTGTGGACGATACAACTCTTATCTTTGAGCTCAGGCGTGATGTGAAATGGAGTGATGGAGTCCCTTTTACCGCCAAAGATGTGCTTTTTACGTATGAAACAATTCTCTCCCCGAAAATCTTTACACCTTACTCCTCAGGCTTTACGCACATTTTACATGTAAAAATGATAGATGAGTTTACCGTCGAAGTGAAGTATAAATACCCGTACTTCAAAGCGCTCGAAGTGTGGATGATGGAAGTATTGCCAGAACATTTGCTGAAAAACGAAGCGGATTTGATGACGAGTAAATTCAACCAAAACCCACTTGGTACGGGACCTTATACATTAACGCAGTTTAATATCTCTAAAGATATTGTCTTAGATGCCAATCCGAACTATTTTATCCACAAACCTAACATTGGTCAGATCATTTTTCACTATTTGCCTGATCGTTCCGCAGAGTTTTTGATGCTCAAATCTAAAAGGCTCGATGTTGGTTCACTTTCACCGCTACAGTTAGAACGCCAGATTGATGAGGATTTTAGGGCGCATTATAGTATCTATGAAGACATTGCGCATAATTATTCGTACATGGGGTTTAACCTTAAATCGGAAAAGTTCAAAGACCCAAGGGTTCGAGAAGCGCTCTCTTTAGCGATTGATCGTCAAGAATTGGTCGATATTCTCTATTTTGGGCATGGAAAAGTCTGTACCGGCCCTTTTTTACCAGGAACGGGAGCCTTTAATGAAACTGTTAAGGCTCCAAAGCCCGACATCGCAAGAGCCAAAGCGCTGCTGAAAGAAGCAGGGTATGATGATGCACATCCTTTTGTGTTTGAGCTGAGCACCAGTGCCAATGGTAGTGGAAGTTACTCCGCACAAATTCTCCAGCATCAGCTTAAAAAGGCAGGTGTGGTGATGAAGCTTCGCATTATGGAGTGGCAAGCGTTTTTAAATACGGTTATAACCCCTCACAATTTTGAAGCCGTTTTAATGGGGTGGTCATTGGGGCTTAAGCCAGATGCCTACAGCATTTGGCACAGTGAATCTATGCGTAAAGGTGGGTTTAATTTCATTGGTTATGAAAATGCTGAGGTTGATGAACTCATTAAAGATGCAGAAAAAATAGTCGATCAAGAAAAATTTGATGCACTCTACCAAGAAATTTTTGCCAAAATCGTTGCCGACAATCCTTATCTTTTTCTCGTTATCCCCAATTCTATAACGGTGGTCAATAAAGAGATTACTCCTGTGTCAACTTCGATAATTGGGGTTATGCACAACGCCATTGACTGGATTAAACCAGAATTTTAATTTTCATTTGTTCAAAACTGTGCTATAATTTGATTCTTCACACATGAAATATTAGAAATATTAGTTTAAAGGACAAAACATGAAAAAAACATTGTTTTCATTAGCGGCACTAGCATCTATGGCATTTGCAGCACCAACTGCATACAACTACGAGGTAACACCAACTATCGGTGGTGTTTTGCCAGAGGGTAACCTTGATCTTAAAAATCAATTGACGTATGGTTTAAGATTTGGTATCAATCTTGACAATAACATTGTAAACCAAATTGAACTTGGTTACGATAGAAGTGACAATGTTGATTACAAAAATGGTAGAACAGACAATACAGACTTCAATCGTTACTATGCAAACATCGTTAAAGAGTACAAACTTACTCCAGAAGCGGCATTGTATGCTTTAATCGGTCTTGGTTACGAAGATGTTAGCAATGTTCAACTTGAAAACAAAGACAGCATGTTTGCACAATACGGTGGTGGTGTAAAATATTGGGTAACTGATAATTTTGCACTTAAAGCAGAAGTACGTCATGCAGTTAAATTCCAAGGTGGCGACAACAACATGTTCTACAGCCTTGGTTTTGTTATTCCTTTCGATGCTAAATCAGCTCCAGTTGCAGCAAAAGCAACTCCAGTCGCAGCTCCAGTTGTAGCAAAAGCAGCTCCAATTGATAGCGATGGTGATGGTGTTTACGATGACAAAGATAAATGTCCAAATACTCCAAAAGGTACCGTTGTTGATGCTGATGGTTGTACAAAAGTTATCCGTTTACATGTAAAATTTGATTTCGATAAATCAACTGTAAAACCTGAATTCATGCCTGAAATTCAAAAAGTTGCAGACTTTATGAAACAAAACCCAGGTTACAATGTTGTTCTTGAAGGTCATACAGACTCAAAAGGTAGCGACGCTTATAATATGAAACTTTCAGATCAACGTGCAAAAGCAGTTGCAAAAGCACTTTCAACCCTTGGTGTCTCTGGTGCTAAAGTAACAACAGAAGCATACGGTGAGAGCAAGCCAGTTGCTACAAACGACACTGAAGCTGGCCGTACTGAAAACAGAAGAGTTGACGCTATTTTCAAAAAATAATTTAGGATTATAATGAATTTACATATGGATTTAAGCTGGACAGTGATTGTCAATTTTGTCACTCTTTACGGGATGAAAGTACTTGCTTCTCTACTGATTTTTTTTATTGGTAAGAAAATAGCAGCTCTTTTAACAGCGATTGTTGTTAAAGGAATGCGTAAGTCAAAGATTGATGAAACCATTACCAGCTTTTTTTCCAATGTAATTTATTTTGGTCTTTTGGTGGTGATTATCCTAGCCGCACTTAGCAACCTAGGCATAAACACCACCTCTTTTCTAGCGGTTCTTGGAACAGCGGGTCTTGCTATTGGACTAGCGCTTCAAGGGACACTTTCTAACGTGGGTGCTGGTATCTTACTGGTATTTTTCCGTCCTTTTAAAATTGGTCATTCTGTGCAAGTTGCAGGAGAAAATGGCACGGTTGAAGAGTTAAATCTTTTTAGTGTCGTTCTTAAAACAGGTGATAATAAACAAATTATTATTCCAAATTCTGCTGTCATTGGTAAAAATATTATCAATTTTTCCGCAAAACCTACCTCTCGTGTCGATTTAACCTTTAATATTGGTTATGAAGATGACCTACGTTTGGCAAAAGAGACATTGCAAGAGATTGTTGATAAAGAGTCAAAAGTCCTAAATGAACCTGCTCCATTTGTTGCTGTAAGCGAATTAGCGCAAACGAGTGTCAAACTTGTGGTACGTTTTTGGGTTAAAAATGAAGACTCTGCAACGGTGAGTTTTTCTATGACTGAGAAAGTGAAACTTGCTTTTGATGAAAAGAGGATAAGTATTCCTCATCCTCCATTATCTAATACTCCTGAGGCGTAATTACTTTCCAAATACTTGTTGAATAATAGAGCTTCCGCTCGCCATTGGATTGCTACGAAGTGCTTTTTCTTTCTCTGCAATCATATAGAAGAGTCCATCGAGTGTTTTTCGACCAATATAATCTTCAATATTTTCATCTCCACTAGGAACGGCATCTCCCATTCCAAATCCTTTTGCAATAGACGAAGCTTGTCCTACCATAGCGTTATTGGAAATTCCTGATGTTGCACTGCTACCACCCGCAAACCCTTTGAGGCTTTGGTACGAACTCATGACTTGACTTTCACTCATACTCTCTTTAATAATCGGCATAATGGCACTCAGCAGTTTTGTTCCTGCTTTGGTTTTAAAGTAATCGGTTGCTGCGGTGTTGCTTCCATTTACGATCGCATTGGCATCTTCCACACTCATAGATGAGATCGTATCACTTAAAATGGAAGCCGTTTTAGGAACGGATTTGGTCGCTGCACTATTCATAGTTTTGACAAAATCATCCACATAGCTTTTGCCACCTAGTTTTTCAGCTGCTGTTGCTACTGGTTTCATGGAAGCTGGCAGAGGAATTTTCACAGCCGTATTGTTCAAATATCCGCCCTCTTTGCCCAGCAAAGAAACAGCTTGTTTTGCGCCAAGACTGAGAGCCTCTTTAACGCCTGACGTGGCACTGCTTTGTGACGTTGTACTGCTTGTAGTTGCACTTTTCTGAGTTGATGATGTTGCACTCACTGCTGTGTTAACAGCGTCTTGCCAGTTGGCAGCACAAAGCATAAGCGGAGCTAAAAGTATAAGACTTTTGGGTAACATGTATCTCCTTTTTAATGGTGTTGAAGTTATAATAGTATTTTACATGTAAAAGAAGTATTAAGGGTGAAGATGAAGACAATTTTATTCGATTTAGATGGTACATTGATCGACTCAACCGATGCAATTCTTGAGAGTTTTGGGGTAGCCTATGAAACCTTTGGACGACAAGTACCCGAGGATGAGCAGGTTAAAAAACTTATAGGGCATCCTCTGGATTTGATGTTTACAATGTTAGGTATTGATGCCTTAGAAGCAAATGATTATGTCTTAGCATACAAAGAGCATTACAGACTTATTTCACGTAAAAAAACAACACTTTTACCCCTTGCCCTTGAAGCCATTAGGCACGCTTCCAAAATTGCAACCTTAGGCATTGTAACCACAAAAACGGCACATTATTCGGAAGAACTTTTAGAGCATTTAGGGGTGATGCATCACTTCAAAATATTGATTGGAAGAGAGAGTGTCACATATCCCAAACCACATCCTGAGCCTATCCAAAAAGCGCTGTTTGCCTTGAATGCAGATCCTACGCAGACATGGATGATTGGCGATACGCCTATGGATCTTATCAGTGCAAAAGAAGCAGGAGTCCATGGCATAGGTGTTTTGTGTGGATATGGCACAAAGTTTGAGCTCGAAAAACACACTTCGCTTGTTGTTCATGATGCACTTGATGCTGTCAAAGTGATAGCACATCACGCATAGTTTTGTTATATCTTTATCATATTTTTAGACTATGATTTTGCGTAGGGCTTGGTTAATCTTAGTTTAAATCATAGGTGTTCAACTTTCATTTATGAGTTATTAAGAGAATGCCAAGTAGAATGAGAAACTCATCAATCCAAAGAATGAATGAAAAAATAACACAAGGGGAATTTAATGGCTAAAGTCATGAAAACTATGGATGGTAACGAGGCTGCTGCATACGCATCTTACGCCTTTACCGAAGTTGCTGGTATTTACCCAATTACACCTTCTTCTCCAATGGCGGATTTTACCGACATTTGGGCAAGTCAAGGAAAGAAAAACTTATTTGGAATGCCTGTTAAAGTTGTTGAAATGCAAAGTGAAGGTGGTGCTGCTGGAACCGTTCATGGTTCACTTCAAGCTGGAGCTCTTACAACAACCTATACAGCATCTCAAGGTCTGTTACTCAAAATCCCAAATATGTATAAAATGGCAGGTGGCTTACTTCCGAGTGTTATTCATGTCGCTGCTCGAACACTTGCAACCCATGCTCTTTCTATCTTTGGTGATCACCAAGATGTTTATGCTGCACGCCAAACAGGTTATGCAATGCTCTCTTCTGGATCTGTTCAAGAAGTTATGGACTTAGCAGGTGTAGCGCATTTGTGTGCGATCAAAGGAAGAGTTCCTTTTATGCACTTCTTTGATGGTTTCAGAACTTCACATGAGATTCAAAAAATTGAAGTGATGGACTATGCAGTATTTGATAGACTTTTGGACAAAGAGGCTGTTCAGCGTTTCCGTGATGAGGCTCTTAACCCAGAACATCCTAAGACTCGTGGTACTGCTCAAAATGACGATATTTATTTCCAAGGCAGAGAAGCACAAAACAAATTTTACGACGCATTGCCTGACATTGTAGCGCATTACATGGCTGAAATCTCAAAAGAGACAGGACGTGATTATAAACCTTTTACCTATTATGGTGCAAAAGATGCGGATCGTATCATTGTTGCGATGGGCTCAGTCACTGAGTGTTTGAAAGAGACGATTGATTATTTAATGAGCAAAGGTGAGAAAGTCGGTCTTATTACGCCACACCTTTACCGTCCATTTAGTGTCAAATACCTTATGGATGTTATGCCTGAGTCTGTTAAAAAGATTGCAGTATTAGACAGAACAAAAGAATCAGGATCTATTGGTGAACCATTGTATCTTGACCTCCGTGCAGTCTTCTATGGACAAAAAAATGCTCCAGTGATTGTTGGTGGACGTTATGGTCTCTCTTCAAAAGACGTTGATCCAGCACAAATGTTAGCCGTTTTTGAGAACCTCAAACTTGCAGAGCCTAAAAATGACTTTACTATAGGTATTGTTGATGACGTAACATTTAAATCACTTGATGTTAAAGAGAAAATGAGTTTGGGTGAGCCTGAGACTAAAGAGTGTCTATTCTACGGACTTGGTGCTGATGGTACGGTTGGCGCAAATAAAAGCTCCATTAAAATTATCGGTGATGAAACCAGCATGTATGCACAAGCATATTTTGCATATGATTCCAAAAAATCAGGTGGTTTTACACGTTCACACCTCCGTTTTGGAAAACATCCAATTCGCTCAACCTACCTTGTATCAAACCCTCACTTTGTCGCCTGTTCAGTAGCGGCATACCTTGAGTTGTATGATGTAATCGATGGTATCAGAGAAAATGGAACATTCTTGCTTAACTCTATTTGGGATGCCGATGAGACGATTAAGAGAATTCCAAATAAAGTAAAACGCATTTTAGCTACTAAAAAAGTTAAGTTTTACATCATCAATGCTACAAAATTAGCACGTGATATTGGTTTAGGTAATAGAAGCAATACCATCATGCAATCTGCTTTCTTCAAACTTGCAGAAATCATTGATTTTGAAGAAGCACAAGCCTTTATGAAAAAACAAGCGTATAAATCTTACCACAAAAAAGGTGACCAAATCGTTGAGCTTAACTACAAAGCAATCGATGTTGGCGCTAATGGACTTGTCAAAGTTGAGGTTGATCCATCATGGGCAAACCTTAAAGATGAAGTAAAAACACAAGACGTGGTTATGTACAAAGGTACTCCATTTGTTGAAGCGATTGCAAAACCAATCAATGCAGCACGTGGCGACAGCTTACCTGTTTCTGTTTTCAATGGTTACGAAGATGGTACATTTGAGCATGGAACCACTGAGTATGAAAAACGTGGTGTTGGTGTAACGGTTCCAAAATGGATCGAAGAGAATTGTATTCAATGTAACCAATGTGCATTTGTGTGTCCACATGCTGTTATCCGTCCATTCCTTATCAATGATGCAGAGTTTGCAGCTGCCCCTGAGGGTGTTAAAACGCATGCAATTGACGCAAAAGGTAAAGAACTTAAAGGTCTAAAATACAAAATCCAAGTTTCATCACTCGACTGTACAGGATGTGATCTTTGTGTTGAAGCATGTCCAACCAAAGAGAAGTCTCTTGTTATGGTTCCACTCGGTGAGAGTATTGAAGCGGGTGAGCAAGTCAATGCAGATTACCTCTTCAAAAAAGTTACCTATAAAGATGATATTCTTTCTAAAAACACCGTTAAGGGTGCTCAATTTGCAAAACCACTCTTTGAGTTCCACGCAGCATGTCCAGGTTGTGGTGAGACACCATACATTACGTTAGCAACCAGACTCTTTGGTGACAGCATGATGATTGCCAATGCGACAGGATGTTCATCTATTTACGGTGGTTCTGCTCCTTCAACACCATACCGCAAAAATGACAAAGGTCATGGTCCTGCATGGGGTAACTCACTTTTTGAAGACAATGCTGAGTTTGGTCTTGGTATGCATGTTGCCAATGAGACAATGCGTCATAGAATTCACTCAGTGATGGATGCTTCTGTCGAAAAAGCTCCAAATGCGATCGCAGCACTTTACAAAGACTGGATTGAGTTTAGAGACGATAGAGTAAAATCTACTGAAATTCGTGATCTTTTAGTACCACTTTTACAAGCAAACCCAACAGCTGCAGGTGCGGATGTCATTCTGAGCCTTAAACAGTACATTTCTAAAAAATCACAATGGATTTTTGGTGGAGACGGTTGGGCATACGACATCGGTTATGGCGGACTTGACCATGTTATCGCAAGTGGCGAAGATGTTAACATCTTGGTTCTTGATACAGAGGTTTACTCAAATACAGGTGGACAAAGTTCAAAATCATCACGTGCGGGTTCAATTGCTCAATTTACAGCAGCAGGAAAACCAAGCCAGAAAAAAGATCTAGGCTACATCGCGATGACTTATGGTAATGTTTTTGTTGCACAGATCAACTCTAATGCATCTGCAGCACAAACGATTAAAGCATTTGAAGCAGCTGAAGCCTATCCTGGTGTATCACTCATTATCGCTTATTCTCCATGTATTGCTCATGGTATTAAAGGTGGTATGGGAAAATCTGGTAACCAAGGTGAGCTTGCAACGAAGTGTGGTTACTGGCCAATTTATACCTACGATCCTCGCCTTGAAGCGGAAGGTAAAAACCCAGTTAAAATTACAGGGAAAGAGCCTGATTGGGCATTGTATGATGATTTCTTGATGAACGAAGTTCGTTATGCGTCACTTAAAAAGTCAAATCCAGAGCATGCACAAGCACTCTTTGAACACAATAAAAAAGATGCACAACGTAGATGGAGACAACTCAACCGTCTAGCGACTGCTGATTTTTCCAATGAATTATCTGAGGGAAAAGAGGTTAAAGAGGGCGAATAAGCCCTCTTTACATGTAAAGGGGTACGAAAGAAATTTCGTACCCCTTTTTTTTTAGTTTTGAAGTTCTGCTTTAACTTGTGCGTTTGACTTTACCACATCTCCACTTCCATGAATGATATGAGGAATACAGCCTGTACAAACATGAATCTCTTCACCATTTTTCATTGCTTTAATAAACACAGCCCCCGCACTCTCTTCGCTTGATCTTAAGCAAACATTACACACTTGAATATTGTTGATTTCCATAAAAGACTCCTTGTTAAATTTGGCGTATTATAATTAAAAAAAGAGCTAAAAAGATTGAGCGAGATCAAGTTTACATGTAAAACGAGCTTTGCTTGTTGGCGTTAAAGCGTTTTGTAAAACAATCAGGTTATATTTCTGCCAACATCGTTGGCAAGCTTTAGTAGCCTAGTGCAACGTAGTCAACGAGCTTTGCTTGTTGGCGTTAAAGCGTTTTGTAAAAACGTCTATAAAAATAGAACCACGCTCATCATCGCATCAATGCCAATATCTATAGGCTCCTTGCCGATGAGTCTTGCACTGTTTTTGACTTGAAAGATAATTTGACCAAGCAATGTTTCAAAGTTAGCGTTCGAAGGATCTAAAATGCTCTCTTTGTGATTTTTAATAAAAGCAAGATTTTGGATCATTTCCCAAGAAGGTTGCTCTCCTGCATGAAGTCTATTTTGAAACTCGATCTGCCAGTTGTTTTGCCATGTTAAGAAAAGATAATTATCGTTTTTATCTTTAGCCGTTTTGATTTTCCATTTGACCACTTCAAGGTAATAGTAGAGCTTTTTAAAGGCCTCTTGATTGTATGAGAGTGTTGTTATTTGATGACCTTCGCCTATTTTATAGGTTTCCCAGATCAATTTATAGAGTCCAAGAATGAGAAAGTCATTGCGATCAGGAATATTGTTATTTTTATCGAAAGCGATACGTAAATAATCATCGTAGGTTTTAAGAGACACACCATTAAATTTCATACGAATGGTGTTTTTTGAGGTGCGCATTTCGTTGATGATAAAATTTTGACTCTCTTTGCCGTAGCTTTTTGGATTGCGAAGATCAAGTTTTTCTTTGTAGATGATGAGGTTTTCAACAACCTTACTATAGTCATAATGCAGCGATGTAGCACCGTGCGATTGGAGCACTTCGCCTATTTTTTCTTGAGGAGTAGTGGTGGTCGCACAACCGTAAAAAAGAAAAATCAAGAAAAAACAGAGTCTAATCATCCACAATTTCCTTCCCTTTTTTAATCTGCTTTTTGATGATTTTTATGCTGTCATGAATAGCTTCACGCTTGAGCAGATCAATCTCATCTTTAAGCTCTTTTTTGAGAGTAATGCGTCTGAGTTTTAGCTTCTTAATCAACTCTTTAATGGTCTTTTTTTTCGTACTCTCTTCATCTGGCACGGTTATGCCAAAAATCTCTTTGATTTTGTGAATAAATTTTAAGCCATTCATGATGAACTCCTTGGCTCGTTTGAATAGGTTAGATCGGTTACTTCATTTTCATTTAAGATCAAAGCTTCTCGACCTTCTGAAGACTCTGTGTCCGCATGAATAAACAATATATGAGCTACCTTAGTGAGTTCTGAGGCAATGGTGAAAGCATACGTTGTATCGTTCATTAAAGAGGTTGCCATGGTATACGTGATTTGATTGGTACGTATAAGATTATCAAGCGACTTGTTTGCGGCGATGTCGTATTTCTGGGCATCAAGTTTCAGTTTACTGAGAAGTAGAACCGCAATATCCTCTTCTGTAGTATTGACAATAAGTTGCATATTCCGCAGGTGTTTGATGAGATTTTTACGAATCGTATTGTATTCATTTTTAATGGCTCCATTATCGGATTCAAGGTAACGTAGCATATTTTTTTGCATGTGTTTAGCGGCTTTAAATGCTTCCACCATACCTATCGTAGCGTTTTTAATCGGAATAAACTGGAGCTTTTTTTCATCGGAAAACTTACCTTGTGCCAAAATGGCAAAGTTAATAATTTTTCCGTAAATCTCTTTGATGCGCTTTTCATAATACTCATCCATATTGACGTGCATTACGCTGCTGCGCAATTTTAAAATGTCTGCTACCTCCATGCCAGAGTTGATATCTTCTTTGTTAACACTCAATCCTTTCGCGATAATGTCAAAAATATTGTTGTAAAGATGTTTGGTCTCCTTCAGAAGCGTTGCTTGTGCCGTATCGGGGAAGTCAAGGGCAACGTCGTTGATAAAGAGAACATCATCACTTTGGCTTTCAAGAGTGACTTCTGGTTTGATGAGATGATTGAGTAGGGCGACCAACCCATGCACCATAGGTGCAAATAAGAGTACGCATATCAGATTAAAATAGGTATGGTAAAGGGCAAGCTTGAGTGTGTAATCTTCATTTGGAATTCCCAAGAAAGGTGCTGTAAGGTCAATAAAATGGATAAATTGCGGTACAAACCAGATGAGCAGAAATCCTGTAAGAAAATTAATTAAAAAGTGAGCGCCCGCGAGTTTTTTACCCTCATATCCCGCTCCCAGTGCTCCTAAAATAGCCGTAATCGTTGTCCCAACATTGGCGCCAATCGTCAGCGCAATGGCATTCTCATAGGTAATCTGCGAAGCGGAGAGCGCTGTTAAAATAAGGACTAAAGAGGCATGCGAAGACTGCATGATGATGGTCATGCCTGCACCTATGAGCGTAAAAAGAATCAATCCTGTAAAACCATCTGCGGAGTATTGCGTCAGATCAATCGTCTCTTTAAACGCGTCAAAGCCCTCTTTCATGTAGGCAATGCCTAAAAAGGAGAAACCAAGCCCTGCAAGGGCATACCCAATGCCTTTAAGACGTTTGCTCTCCTGAAAAATAAACAAAGTTCCAAAAACAAGCATCGGAAGGGCATAGGTAGCAATGTTGATTTTAAGCCCCAGTCCTGCAATGAGCCAAGCGCCTGTCGTCGTACCGATGTTTCCACCTAAAATGATCCCAATACCTTGTGCTACGCTAATAAGCCCTGCACTGATAAAGGAGATCGCGATAACCGCTACCAGACCGCTGGATTGCATCAGTGTGGTAATTGCAGCACCAAAGAGGATACTTTTGTAAAGATTATTGGTGATTTTTTTGAGAAATTTATCGAGGAGTCCACCGACAAAAAAGCGAAACCCTTCTTCAAGGCTTTGCATACCAAGCAAAAAGATCGCCACGCCTGCGGCTATATGAAGAACATTTTTACTTTGAATAAAAGCATACGAAAGTGCAAGTATGACGACAAAAAGCAACAGTCGTTTCAAAGTATTTTCCTTTACATGTAAAGAAGATATAGGACAAATTATTGTACACTTTTTTAACGAAAATAGAATAAAAAAGGATTTTAAATGCCATTACTGGATAGTTTTTGTGTAGATCATGTCAAAATGCCCGCCCCTGCAGTAAGAGTTGCAAAAGTGATGAAAACTCCAAAAGGCGATGAGATCACCGTGTTTGATCTTCGTTTTTGCAAACCAAACCAAGCGATACTACCAGAGCGTGGCATTCATACGTTAGAGCATCTTTTTGCAGGGTTTATGCGTAACCATTTAAACGGTCAAGGTGTTGAGATCATCGATATTTCGCCGATGGGATGTCGCACAGGCTTTTACATGAGTTTAATCGGCACACCGAATGAAGAGCGTGTTGTCAATGCATGGAAAGCTGCGATGGAAGATATCTTACATGTAAAGAGTGAAAACGATATTCCAGAACTCAATGTATATCAATGTGGGACGTATAAAATGCACTCACTTAAAGAGGCACAAGAGATTGCTTCGAACATTCTGTCTTCAGGTGTTGGCGTTATGAGCAATGAATCACTAAAGCTGGATCTCTCAAAGGTCTAAAAAATTTAGTCCCATTGAGGTCACTTTGAGATGTTAAAATAACTTGGGTATTACTAAATTCCCAAGTTATACACATCTTAGTGTGATGCGTAAGCGTCTTAAAGGAACACAATGGAGCGATTAGTCGCAAGGTATAAAGAGGGCAATCTCATTGTTCTCATTCTGATCGGTATGGTGGTGGGCGTTGGTATCGCTCTTGTTTCTCCTACAGCAGCACAGGCTGTTTCTATTTTAGGAACGCTGTTTATTGGAGCGTTAAAAGCAGTTGCACCTGCACTTGTTTTGGTACTTGTCGCGACAGCGATTGCAACCAAACCCGTGGGCGTTCAAACAAACATCAAACCTATTGTTCAACTCTATGCCATTGGTACACTGTTATCGGCATTGATTGCGGTTGTTGTTAGTTTCTCTTTTCCGTTAACATTGGTACTGGCGAATGGGCCAGAAGCAGGATTAACGCCTCCTCAAAGTATTATTACCGTTGTTAAAGGCTTTTTAGTAAGCATGGTCGATAATCCTATTAAAGCACTCTCTACGGGCAATTATATCGGTGTGTTAACATGGGCAATCGCCGCAGGTCTTGCACTTCATTACAGCAGTGATACTACTAAAAAAGTAATGGAAGATACCAGTGAAGCATTGACTAAAATTGTTCAAGCGGTTATCAAATTGGCACCATTTGGTATTATGGGAATTGTTGCTGAAACATTTGCAGAAACAGGTTTTGTAGCACTTTTAGGTTATGGAAAACTGCTTATTGTTTTGGTTGGAGCAATGGTATTTGTGGCGCTTGTCCTCAATCCACTGATTGTTTATGTCAAAATGCGTAAAAATCCGTACCCTCTTATTTTTCTTTGCCTTAAAGAGAGTGGCGTTACGGCATTTTTTACCCGAAGTTCGGCTGCAAATATCCCTGTGAATTTAGCATTGTGTAAAAGATTAGGACTCGATGAAGATACCTACTCTATTTCAATTCCTTTGGGTGCAACGGCTAATATGGCTGGAGCAGCAGTTACGATTACGGTCTTAACATTGGCAACAGTCAATACCCTTGGTATTTCGGTTGATATCCCAACAGCCCTTCTATTAAGTGTCGTTGCAAGCATTGCAGCAGCGGGTGTTTCAGGCGTTGCCGGTGGATCACTTCTTTTAATTCCTCTTGCGTGCGGTCTTTTTGGTATTAATGATGCGATTGCAATGCAAGTGGTTGCGATTGGCTTTTTGATTGGTGTCATTCAAGACTCAACAGAAACAGCACTCAATAGTTCAACGGACGTTGTTTTTACAGCGGCATGTTCCACAAAACCACTTAATATTTAAATATTACATGTAAAACAATTTGGCATTTAATTGGAGGCAAAAAACTCCAATTTTTTGCCAAATCCAAGTGTGTTATCGGTAAATTTAAGATACGTGATCTCGATACCCCATAAAACAGGTTGCATCGCAATAGCATAGGGGAAACGTTTAAAGTAGACTTTTTTCTCTACTTCTGTTGCTTCTCTAAACACTCCTGTAAATTGTACTCCTTGGATTTTACCTATCAGTTTTGTCTCCAACGCCACACTCCCTGCAACATGAGTATTTCCCAAAGCTTCATGCCCATGCCTTGTCTTTTCATCCGTTGCGATAACAAAAGTAGTGCTCTGCTCATGAAACGCATAGAAGCAACTTGCACAGTAGGGAAGATTATCTTTACATGTAGCCAATGTGAGAAGGTGGTGTTTTTTTAAAAAAGCGGTAATGGATGGCTCTAACATGGTTATCCTTTGAAAAAAAGTATAACGTATTTTCTTTTTCTCTTTTATATTTTTAAAAGATTATTATAGCCTCATTGAGATAAAGGAGTTGCAGATGCGTTTCATTTTTTTTGCAGTGCTTTTGACGGGTGCTCTGTTGGCTGAAAATCCGATGGGTTTGCAATTTAGTGGTGTTAAAACAACCCATGTGATGAGTGATGGAAAGAGGCAAGGCGTGGTCATTGAACGCAATACCCCTTCTTCGTGCAACCATGTTTGGATTAATACAGAAGCGATTTTCAGTGGAGATTATGCGGGTAAAGATGTTCCCAAATTATGCCAAAAAAGCTTTGTCACTACGGTTGGTAAAATTCAACCTATGAACATCGCACAAGGCGTGGTTACGGTGGGTGAAATTGAGGTGCTTGATTTTATTAAAAACAAAGCCAATGTTGCGCCCAATGCTTACATTTTAGTCGATGCGCGAAAACGCGACTGGTATGAGCAGATGACTATACCCAGTAGCATCAACATTCCTTTTGATGAGATCGAGTACGATGAGGCAATCCCTGAAGATTTTGAGCGAGTGCAAAAACTGTTAGGGTTTAAAAAAGCAGGTGATACATATGATTTTACTCATGTAAAAACGGCACTACTTTTTTGTAATGGAGCGTGGTGTGCTCAGTCAGGCTTGGCGATTGAAAAACTGATCAAAATAGGGTATCCGAGAGAAAAATTGTTATGGTATCGAGGAGGCTTGCAAGATTGGTTAGCACTTGGATTGAGTGTTGTTCAGCCTCAAAAGTAGTTTACATGTAAAGGTGGTTAAAGAAAAGATACGACATCTTCATCTGTAACAGTAATACTTTTACGCCACTTTTCGATTTTAAGATCATTTTCCAAAATATGTTCTGCAAGCCATTTTTTGGCGATTATTTGGATGCTTTTTTGAAGTTCAACCACCCCTTTGTTCTCTTTTAAAATGTTTGTCATGCCATCAATAATGCTTTCATGAAATTTCTTATGTTTTTCCAAGAGAGGGTAATCAAGACTTTGCATATAAGCCTCTTCCTCTTTAAAATGTTTTCCCATGTAGTCATAAAACTCTTTAAAAAGCCTTCCAAGTTCAGCTTTGTTGGCATTATCGGGGTCGAGCCTTTGTGCTGCGTTAGCAAGCTCAAAAAGTTTTTGATGCTGAGCATCAAGTAACGCGTGATGTAGGCTAAAACGCTCATCCCATTCAATGACCACTGATATTCCTCATAAAATAATTTTACAGCATTCTACCACGCTTTGACTGTTTTTTGGCAAGGTTTGGTTAACATAAAAGAGATAAAATGGTGTTAGTAACTGACCTTACGCACTCTTTACAATTTTGCATGAGCTTTTATCAATGTAGAGGCTAGGCAAAGTGACAAAGGTTTGGCTAAAGCCAAATCGAAGTCATTTTAACGACGCCTATGCGTTGATGAAAGCTCACCCCATAGGGGCACACTAAAAAGACATCATCTGCGTCGTTAGATTTCATCGCCATAGCTTTAGCTATGACTCAAAAATCTGTCTAGCATCTAATACCTTTTTAGTATGTGCAAAGTTGCAAAGAGTGTGTAAGGTCAGTTAGTAATTTGCAAGGAAATATGATGCTAATCAAAACTCTAAAACCACTCCTACTCACGTTACCACTCTTATGGCTTGGTTGCTCGGGTGAGAGCAAACCTGTCAAGTCTGCAATGTCAGTTGAAGTTGGTACGTATGTGCTCAGTGCCCAAAACGTTACGTTGACACGTGAATTACCGGGGCGTACAAAAGCAACACTTAGTTCTGAGATACGTCCTCAAGTAGGCGGTATCATTCAAGCGCGCCTTTTTGAAGAAGGTGCAGTCGTCAAAAAAGATGCGGTACTTTACCAAATTGACCCTTCTGCTTATCAAGCCGCGTTTGATGAAGCCAATGCCGCACTCAAAAATGCTGAAGCAACGCTTGAATCTGCGCGCCTCAAAAGCGAGCGCTACGCGGATCTTGTCAAGATAGATGGCGTGTCTAAACAAGACATGGAAGATGCAAAAGCGGCTTATTTACAGGCTATTGCAAGTATTGATGGAAAAAAAGCAGCCTTGCAAACAGCACGTATTAATTTAGAATACACGAAGATCAAAGCACCTATTAGTGGGCGTATTGGTACTTCAAGTGACACCGTTGGAGCACTTGTCACAGCGGGGCAAACGACGGCTCTTGCGACGATTCGCGTACTTGATCCTATTTACGTGGATCTTGCACAGTCCAGTACGCAACTGCTAAAACTGAGAGCACTGTTAGCACAAAAAGGTGTAACGCACGGCAGTACGAAACTCTCTTTGAAACTTGAAGATGGTACGGTGTATCAACACAGTGGTAATCTCCAATTTCAAGAAATAGCCGTCGATGAAAGCACAGGCTCTGTGACCCTTCGTGCGACATTCCCTAATCCTGAGGGTGTTTTGCTTCCGGGTATGTATGTGCGCGCACTCATCGATGAAGCCATCAATGCAAATGCTGTTTTAGTACCGCAACAAGGGGTTCAGCGTGATCCTAAAGGCAATGCAACGGCACTCATCGTTACTGCTGAAAACAAAGTCGAGAAGCGCGTACTCACAACCGATCGTGTCATTGGCGATACATGGCTTGTCAACAGCGGATTAAATGCGGGCGATAGAGTCATTGTTGAAGGTTCTGGTAAAGTACGAGCAGGTGATAGTGTTCGTGTGGTAGATGTCACCACAACCTTGGGTAAAGCACAATGATCGCACACTTTTTTATCCATAGACCCATTTTTGCATGGGTTATCTCTATTGTGATTATGCTTGCAGGTATGGGATCGATTCTGACCTTACCGGTTGCACAATACCCTGATGTTGCGCCACCAACCATTCGCATCGATACAACCTATACGGGAGCTTCTGCACAAACGGTGGAGAACAGTGTCATACAGATTATTGAGCAACAACTTACAGGGCTTGATGGACTTTTGTATTTTTCTTCCAGCAGTAGCTCTTCAGGAAGTGCTCGCATTGATGTAACCTTTCAAAAAGGAACGGATGCCGATACCGCTCAAGTTCAAGTGCAAAACAAAGTAGCCCAAATCACCACACGTCTTCCAAAGTCCGTTCAAAATGAGGGTGTGCGCGTTACGAAAGCGCAAAATGACTTTTTGATGATTGTCTCTTTGTATGACATCACCGATACCAAAATGTCGGTCGATGTTGCCGATTATTTGCTCAGTACATTACAAGATCCGATTGCGCGTTTAGAAGGTGTGGGTACGGTGCAAGTGTTTGGTGGTCAGTATGCCATGCGCATTTGGTTAGATCCCAATAAACTGGCTTCGTATAGTTTGATGCCCTCCGATATCAGCAGTGCTATTACGGCGCAAAACGTGCAGGTCTCTGCGGGTAGCATTGGTGCATTGCCAAGTTCAGGAGAACAACAGCTCAATGCCACCGTGACCGCTAAGTCACAGCTGCAAACAGCAGAAGAGTTCGCCAATATCATTGTCAAAAGTGATAGCAATGGTGCCATCGTTCGTTTAAGTGATGTTTCCAGAGTGGAACTTGGAAGTGAGAGTTACAGCAATGTCACCAGACTCAATGGTCATCCAGCCTCTGGACTTGCGGTGATGCTAGCCCCTGGGGCTAACGCACTCTCAACGGCTGATCGCATTAAAAAGACGATTGCAAAGATGGAACCTACGATGCCAGATGGTTATAAAGTAGCGTATCCTAGAGATAGTACCAAGTTTATTCGCATCTCCATTGAAGAGGTTGTCAAAACACTTTTTGAAGCGATTTTACTGGTCATCGTGGTTATGTTCGTCTTTTTGCAAAACTGGCGTGCGACCCTCATTCCTGCCATCGCCGTGCCCGTTGTTCTCTTAGGAACCTTTGGTGTTTTAGAGGTTTTTGGTTACTCCATTAACACACTAACCATGTTTGGTATGGTACTCTCCATTGGTCTTTTGGTGGATGATGCGATTGTTGTTGTTGAAAACGTTGAGCGTATTATGCGTGAAGAGAAGCTCTCTCCTGTCGAAGCAACCGAGAAGTCGATGAAAGAGATCACGAGTGCTTTGATTGGTATTGCAACGGTTCTTTCTGCTGTTTTCCTTCCTATGGCGTTTTTTGGAGGCTCAACGGGAGTAATTTATCGTCAGTTTTCCATTACGATCGTCTCTTCGATGATTCTCTCTGTCATTGTGGCGCTTACGCTAACACCAGCACTTTGTGCTTCATTGTTAAAGCCTCATGTTGAAACACATGGACATGGTTTCTTTGGTTGGTTTAACAACACGTTTGAGTCGCTCATTGAGCGTTACAAAGGCAATGTCAGCGCTGTGATTGCACGTCCGATACGTTGGATGCTTCTTTATGGCATCATCGCTGCTGTGATGGCATTTTTGATTTTACGCCTACCGACTGGTTTTTTACCGAGTGAAGATCAGGGTAACAGCATGGTTCAGTTTAGTTTACCTGAGGGTGCTTCGTTTAAACGAAGTGACGCCGTTGCGCGTGAGATAGAACGCTACTTCTTAAATAATGAATCCAACAACACCGAAGCGATCTTTACCATCTCTGGCTTTAGCTTTAGTGGAAGTGGTCAAAATGCGGGTATGGCGTTTGTGGCACTCAAAGACTGGGATCAAAGACCTGGTGTTTACAACAGAGCCGATACCATCTCAAATCGCGCCACGATGAATCTTTCACGTGTTCGTGATGCACAGATATTTTCGCTCAATCCTCCTGCCATTCAAGGACTAGGTCAGAGCAATGGCTTTAACTTCCAGCTTCAAGCCCTCTCCGATACGGATCGTGAACAGTTTAAAACCTTTCGTGACACACTGCTAAGCAATGTACGCAACGATAGCCTCTTTACTGCGGTTCGTTTAGGAAGTTTAGGTGAAACACCGCAATTAAAAGTGAAAATTGATGAAGCCAAAGCCGTAGCCCTTGGACTCTCGCTCTCTGACATTGACGATACACTGAGCTTCGCATGGGCAGGCAAGTATGTCAATGACTTTGTCGATCGTGGACGGGTTAAAAAAGTTTATGCACAAGGCGATATGGCGTTTCGCTCTAAGCCTGAAGATTTGGATCAGTGGTTTGTTAAAAGCAGTCAAGATGTGATGACGCCTTTTTCCGCATTTGCCACATCAAGTTGGAGTTATGGTGCGCAGACGCTCACCCGTTATAACGGTTTGGCATCGTATGAGATTCAAGGTGCAGCCGCTTCTGGAATTAGTTCGGGTATTGCGATGGATAAGATGGAAGCTTTGCAGGCAGCTCTGCCAACAGGCACAAGCTTTGCGTGGAGTGGACTCTCGTATCAAGAAAGGCTTTCCAGCGGGCAAACCGTTAAACTCTATGCCATTTCAATTTTGGTCGTATTCTTATGTTTAGCCGCCCTTTATGAGAGTTGGGCCGTACCGTTTTCTGTTTTATTGGTCATTCCATTGGGTATTTTTGGTTCAGTCGTTGCGGCATCTCTTCGTGGACTCGAAAACGATGTCTATTTCCAAGTAGCTCTTTTAACGACCATCGGACTCTCTTCTAAAAATGCTATTTTGATCGTTGAGTTTGCGGAAGCGGCGTATAATCGTGGAAGTTCGCTTGTCGAAGCCGCTGTGGAAGGCTCAAAGCTGAGACTTCGCCCGATTTTGATGACATCACTGGCGTTCATTGCGGGTGTTTTACCTCTGGCTCTCTCCAGTGGAGCGGGGGCAAACAGTCGTATTTCGATTGGTACGGGTATCATTGGAGGAACGCTCAGTGCGACCTTCTTAGCGATTTTCTTAGTGCCGCTCTTTTTTGTGTTGGTTCGTGGAATATTTCCAAAACGTCAGCATCATGCGACAATGGTAGGGGAGGTTTAAGATGCGTACAGTACATAGATGCACCTTGAGTTTGGCAGTAGTATCTTTTTTGTTTAGCGGATGTGTCTCCCTTGCGCCTGATTATGCTCGACCAAGTGCGCCCGTTCCAAGCACGTGGGATATGGGTGCTAAAGAGAGTACCCGAAGCGTACAAGAGCTTTCATGGCAAGCGTTTATTCGCGATGAAAGACTCTCAAAAGTGGTTGCTCAATCCTTAGAGCAGAGTCGCGATTTGCGTAAAGCGGTTGCGAATATTGAAGCGGCTCGTGCGACATACCGTGTTCAGCGAAGCAGTGAATTTCCAACCATCGAAGTAGGCGCAACAGGCTCTAAAGCGCGTTCGGTCACAGGAGAAAATAGCACAGCTATTTCTCAAAGTTCTTCTGCAACGGTGGGTCTTAGTAGTTATGAGTTAGATTTTTTTGGAAAAGCGAGAAGCCTCAGTGAATCTGAGTTTGAAACGTATAAAGGGGTTGAGGAAGCAGAGCGCTCGGTTCGCATTACCCTCATAGCAGAGACGGTGAGCGCATGGCTTACCTATGCTTCCGACCAAAGTCTTTTGAGCCTTTCACAGCAAACTGAAGCGAGTGCAAAGCACTCTTTAGAGCTTGTGCAAAAAAGGGTTGAGTTAGGCATTGACTCTAAAGTCTCACAGTATAATGCCCAAACGATTCTCCAGCAAGCCAAAGCCGATGTTGCAAGCTATACAACCAAAGTGGCTCAAGATCGTGCTGCTTTAGAGCTTCTTGTGGGTGCTAGAGTCGATGAGGCACTTTTACCAAAAGAGCTTGAGAGTGCGTCACAAAACTGGTTGTCCGATGTTCCTATAGGACTCTCTTCAGAGATTTTGCTTAACCGACCCGATGTTTTGGAAGCAGAGCACAACCTCAAAGCTGCCAATGCCAATATAGGCTCAGCCAGAGCGGCGTACTTTCCTTCGATAACGTTGACAACCAAAGGCGGTGTGGGCTCAAGTACGCTTAGCGGACTTTTTAGTGGAGGCACTTCAACCATCTGGTCGTTTGTACCGAATATCTCTCTGCCTATTTTTGATGCAGGCGAGAGAGAGGCTAATTTAGATTATGCTAAAGCCAAGCGCGATGTGTATATTGCAACGTATGAAGCAGCGATTCAAACCGCATTTAAAGAGGTGAGTTCAGCACTAGCAAGGCGTGCAACCATTTACGATCAATACCACGCGCAAGAAGCCTTGGTGGAAGCAACCAAACAGAGTTATACGCTCTACGACGCACGCTACCAAAAAGGAGTCGATACGTACCTTAATGCGCTTCTTTCACAACGATCTTTCTATAGCTCACAGCAATCACTCATTTCTGTTCGCTTGGAAGAACTGAACAACCGTGTGACGTTGTACCGCGTTTTGGGTGGTGGTTTAGCGCACTAAACTCTTTACATGTAAAGAGTTAATGCGCTTCGCTTTTAATCGTTTTAGGGAGGAGCCAAATCGCTAAAACGCCACTCATTACAGAGATCAGGCATCCTAAAATCATCGTGTGATAAACGCCATCAATAAAGGCTTTATCCACGACGTCTAGGAGCTTTTGTTGCAAAGTCGCGTCGCTTAGGGAAGCGATAGCACTGTGGGCGGATTGGATGGAGGTTTTAAGTGCCACGGCAAGTGAACTTTCCACGTCCATCTCTTTGATGTGTGAGAGATAAATGCGGTTGACGTAGCTTCCCAAAATGGCAATGCTCATCGCGGCTGAGAGTTCAATGGTCGTATCATTGAGCGCACTTCCCACCCCAGCTTTTACTTTGGGAATAGAACCCATAATAGAATCAGTAGAAGGTGGCATCGATAATCCCATGCCCAAACCTTGAATCAAAAATCCGCTAAGAATTGCCCAAAGCGCCATATGCACATCAATTGTAAACACAAACACTGCCATACCCAAAGCAGAGATAATAATCCCACCACCAATGCTCAGATGCGTGCCATAGTGCTTGACAACATGCGGTGCCAACTGTGAGCCAATCATCACGCCCAGTGTCATAGGTGTGAGCAACAAACCAGCCTCTAAAGCGCTGTACCCTTCGACGGTTTGGAAAAGCTGCGAGAAGAAAAACATGGAACCGACCATTCCAAAGACAATCAACGCAATGGCAAAAGATGGGATCGTAAAAGTGCGCTTTTCAAAAAGCTCAAAAGGAATCATCGCGTAGGAGCATCGTCTCTCCCACAGTATAAAAATACCACAAAATACAAATCCAATGATAAGGCTTACTCTAACATCGAAATCAGTCCAACTTTTAACACCTGCTTCGATAATGCCATACGTTAGGGAGAATAAAAAGAGTATGGAAAATAGCATACCGACTAGATCTGCTTTGGCACTTTTGTTGTGCGATTCAGGGAGTATCCATGACGCATAAACAAAGGCAATGAGTCCAATAGGCAAGTTGATAAAAAAGACCCAGTTCCATGAGGTGTATTCGATGATGAAACCGCCTATTAAGGGTCCTAGCCCTTGGCTGAGTCCAAAGATGAGTGACCAAAGACCGATGGCTTTCATTCGCTCAGTAGAGTCTGTAAACATATGTGTAATGATGGAGAGCGTGGAAGGCATAATAAAGGCAGCACCAAAACCGCTCAAACTACGATAAAAAATAAGCTCTGTGGTAGAAGTTGAAAGCCCAGCTCCCAGCGAAGCAAGACTAAAGAGGACAATGCCAATTTTAAGAAATAATTTTCGCCCATAATGATCACCTAAAGCTCCAATGGTAATTAAAATAGAGGCAAAAAAGAGAATGTAAATATCGACAATCCATTGAAGTTCACTCATCGTAGCTTTTAAATCGGTTGAGATGGAGGGGAGGGCGACATCAAGGACAGTATTGTCCAGTGTGATGATGGACATGGCAACGCAAAGTGCGCCAAGACCTGCCCATCTTTTTTCGTGAGAATATTGCATTTAAAGTATTCCTAAAATCGTAAAGTGTAATGAGTGTTACAAAAGAGAATGGTACCAAAGATCAGCTTAGGCACCGATCTTTGGTGGAAGAGAAGGAGTCTTTACATGTAAAGATTAATGCTTTTTAAATCCTAAGTCGATGAGGTATAAAAGAGGGCCTGTCATAAACGTGGTCACCAGTGCCATAATGACGAACATGGTAAATAAGATAGGTGATAAAATCCCCAGTTCATAACCGATATTTAAAACAACCAATTCCATCAAACCTCTGGTGTTCATAAGGGCACCAATGGCGAGTGAATCTTTCCATGAAATCCCCATAAAACGACTGGCAACGGCACTGCCGATAAACTTTCCGACAACGGCTACGACAATGATTGCTAGACATACGATCCAGTGTTGGGATTCAAGCAAATTGATCTGTGTACGAAGTCCTGTAAGGGCAAAGAAAAGTGGTAAGAGTACCAGTAAACTCACATATTCCAAACGAGGTGCAATGCGCTCTTTGATTTCACTCTCACTGGAAGAGGGCATCATAACACCTGCCATAAAGGCGCCAAAAAGGGCATGGATACCCAGTAATTCTGTGACCAATGAACTTGCAAGAAGTACCACTAAAACAATGGTAGTAATTTTCATATCCAGTGTTTCATGCATTTGTGTGCCAAGGCTTCGTAAAAAAGGTTTGATGACAAACAGCATCACCGTAATGTAGATGACAATAGGGATGAGCATCAGCACAGACATCAAAAGATTGGTTGAAGTCGAAACGGAAATAACAATCGCTAAGATGTACCATGCTGTTGCATCATCCGCAGCAGCACACGTGAGCGCCATCGCACCATACGAAGTTTTAGTGAGGTTACGATCTTTTAGGATACGTGCAAGCACAGGAAAGGCGGTAATGCTCATCGCAATACCAATAAAGAGTGCAAACGCTGTAAAGGTCACCGTTTCAGAAGAAAAAGATGGGTAGATGACATAGGCAAGAATCGTACCCAAAAAGAAGGGAAAGATGATGCTTATGTGGCTAATGACAACAGAAGCTTTACTCTGCTGTTTGAGTTTGTCAAAATCAAGCTCCATACCTACAACAAACATAAAGAGGAGCAGACCGATTTGACTTAAGAAGTGTAGGTTTTGAAACGAACTTTTAGGAAAAAGCAGTGCAGAAAACTCTGGGAAAACAAGCCCTAAAAGAGATGGTCCAAGCAGTACTCCCGCAAAAATTTCACCGATAACGGGTGGCTGAGAAAACTTAGAAATGAAAATACCAAAGGTACGAGCTGCCGCCATAATGACGATGATCTGCACCAGCAAAAGAGCGAGTGGATGCGACAGTTGTGTGGTAAAGGTTGTTCGTAAATTATCCCAAAAACTTCCAACGGAAACGGATTTTGAAATGAACTGCGTGCCCACATAAAGGGAATTGCCATAGTCTATAACTAAAAAAATACCACCGCCAAAAAGGAGCAGTGAGAGTAGATAGATTTTCGTCGAACGATCCATAGTTAACCTCCTTGTCTCTAAGAGAAGCTCTTAGATATAAGATTCAATTATAACATATTGGGTTTGCTCGAATTCTGAAACGTTCTGACTGGCTTACATGTAAAAGAAAATGCTCAATAAAAAGACACCTCTTTTGTTACCAAGTTGATATAATGTTTGCATAGAATTATCGCATGAAAGGGAGTCAGATGTCAGTCAACAAAGTTTATGTGCTCGATACCAACATTATCTTGCACAATACCAATTTTATTAAAGAGTTGTGTGATGGCGGAAACAACATCATTGTGATCCCAGAAACGGTGCTCATTGAGCTGGAAGATTTTAAAAAGAACTTTACGGAACTTGGCTACCAAGCGAGGAGTTTTGCCAGAATGTTGGCAACGTGTAAAGTCATCGAAGTGGACATTCAAGAGCCATTTCGTGTGGTGAAGATGCAGTATGAAGAAGACATTGCGATTCATCTCTTCTCCAAAACTGTTTACAACTCAGATATAGACTCTCAATTTATCAACGAATCCAACGATAAACGCATTCTTGAAGTCGCTTCAGGCGCGCAAACGTACTATCCTGATTACAAAGTTATTTTTCTCTCCTTAGATGTCTATGCGCGTATGTTTGGACTTTTCTACAATGTCACCGTTGAATCCTTGCGTGAAGATAGAAGCGATGTTCCAGAGTTTGAGTTTGTCAAACAGCTTCCCATCGACTCAGCACTTTTCAATACACTCGATAAAAAGCTGATTATGGAGTATGACCCAGAGTACAAAAGCGGCAACTACTGCTATGAATTTGTCAGTGGAGATGGCAACTCTGAACATGCCATTATCTCTCCTGGTGGTATCATTCACATGCTCAATGAAGAGCTTGACTTTAGAGGCTTGGAAATTAAGCCCATCAACCTCAAACAAAAGTTTTTTATGAAAGCGCTTCTTTCCAATATGTACGACATTCACGTCATCGATGCACGTGCGGGTAGCGGTAAAACCTTGATGGCGTTTGTTGCGGCGATGAGGTTGGTGAGTAAAGGCAGTTACGAAAAGATCGTTTATGTGCGCAACTCCATCGAAAGCGTTGACAAAGGTGCGGATATCGGCTACCTCTCAGGCAACGATGAGAAGTTTAGAATTTACAATATGGCGCTCTATGATACGCTTGAATTTATCGCCAAAAAGCGCATCAAAAAACGAGACAACTCCCAAGAGCCGCAAGTGGCGATTGAGAAAAAAGTACAAGAGCTCATCACCAAGTATAACATCGAAAAGCTCTGGCCGGGTGAAGCGAGAGGTCGAACACTCTCAAATGCCATTGTGATTTTAGATGAGTGGCAAAACAGCTCAAATAATACGACACAGCTTATTTTATCGCGTCTGGATAATAACTGTAAAGCCATCGTGATTGGTTCCAACAGACAGATCGATAATATGTACCTTAACCGCTTCAACAACGGTTTAACATCACTGTTAAAACAGACCAAAAAAGCGCAAACACACATTTCGCTTTTTGCGATTGAGTTAGACAAGTCGGTGCGTGGTAAATTCTCGCACTTTGCCGATGATATTTTTGGGGACGTGGACAAACACAAATGACCAAATACCAATTTTCAGGGGATGAAGACCCGATCATTTTTCGCTCCATCTTTATCTCCGACCTTCACTTGGGAACACGTTTCTCCCAAGCGGAGGAACTTTTGGAATTTTTAAAATTTACACACTCTGAAAACCTCTATTTAGTCGGTGATGTTATTGATGGTTGGGCGATTAAGCGCAAGATCAAATGGGCACAGTCACACACGGATGTGATTCAAAAAGTGCTCAGGAAAGCTCGAAAAGGCACAAATGTTTACTACATCACCGGCAATCACGACGATTTTTTGCGCTCTTTTTTGCCTTTAGGTTTAGGTGATCACATCAAAGTCGTCGATGAGGTAGAGTATAAGAGCCTTAACAACGAGCATTTTTTCATTACACACGGCGATTTTTTTGACAGTATTACGATGACGAAACGGTGGCTCGCGATTTTGGGAGATATAGGATACGATCTTTTGCTCAATGTCAACCACGTCATTGGTTGGTTTCGCAAAAAGCTTCGTTACCACAGCCATTGGTCGCTCTCCAAGTATGTTAAGGACAATGTCAAAAGCTCTATCTCGTTTATCACCGATTTTGAACACATCTTAAGTGAACATGCCAAACGGAACCATTACGATGGCGTGATTTGCGGGCATATTCATAAGGCGGAAATTCGCGATATTGAAGGCATTAAGTACCTTAACTGTGGCGATTGGGTTGAGTCCTGTACGGCAATCGTGGAAACCTTAGAGGGTGAATTTAGGATTATACGATGGCTGGGACATTGAAAATTTCACTCGCTCTTTCAGGCGGAGCCGCTAGGGGCGCTTTTCATTTAGGAGTTATTGCTGCACTTGAGCGAAATAATGTGGATATAGCCGCTGTTTCAGGCACCAGCATTGGGGCCGTCATTGCCGCAGGTGTGGGTTCAGGTGTGAGTGCTTTTGATATGATTCGTATTTTTCAAAGCAAAGCATTTCGTAAAGTGTTTCAATTCAACTATTTCCGAAGAGGATTACTGCGCATCAATGAAAAGGCGACAATCTTAAAAGAGATAGCACCCATTTCTCGCTTAGAGCAGATGCTCATTCCAACGTTTGTGACATGTGTTGATCTCCCCAGTGGTGAAATCGTGCGTTTTAGTAAGGGTGAGACGATAAAACTTGCCATCGCAAGCGCTGCGCTCATCCCTATTTTTCGCCCCATCACATATGAAAATTATACGCTTATTGATGGGGGATTTATGGACAATTTACCCGTAGAACCACTTTTGAAGCTTCCCTATCCAGTGGTAAGTGTGAACCTTTTTCCTTTACATGTAAAATCAAAAGGGAAAAATTCCTCTAGTATTGAGCGGGCGATTTATCTCTCCATTTTGGCTTCTTCCAAGCGGCAGATAGAACAGAGTGATCTGTGTATCAGTGATCCTGCTTTGAATGATTTTGGATTGTTTACTTTTGGGCAATTAAAGGCATGTTTTGAGCTAGGATACGCTCAAGGGAGTGAGTCCATTTTGACTTTTATGGCACAACAAAGTATAATCAAGTCCTTTTAAAGGTGATACGTGATTAAAGGAATAGAATGACAAGCAAAGATTATTTAACCCAAATGTTCTCCCTTCAGCAAAAGCTGAACGATGAAACCAATGGCATCGGCTGGGAAAATGGGTACACAAAAAACAACCGCATGATTAACTGGAAACGATGTATTTACATGGAGTGCGCGGAGCTCATTGATAGTTTTAGTTGGAAACATTGGAAAAATATTAATAAGCCTACCGACTGGGACAATGTCACGGTTGAGATCGTCGATATCTGGCATTTTATTATGAGTTTATTGTTAGAAGATTATAAAACCAATGGCAAAGGTGACATCGAAAAACTTGTTTTAGATGTGCTGGATGTGCAAGGTTTTGAAGCGTTTACGAAAGAGCCATTATCCGCGGGATCTGCTGATCCGATGGAGCTTATCAATGACATTGAGAGCATCATCCATGACACAACAGGCTTTGAGATAGACCTTTACGATGGACTTTTATGTGAGTATTTTACACTCTCACGCAAATGTGGCATCAATCTAAAAGTATTGTATAAATTCTATGTGGCGAAAAATGTTCTCAATCAATTCCGTCAAGATCATGGGTACAAAGAGGGACATTACATCAAAGTATGGAATGGTAAAGAAGATAACGAAGTGATGCTCTCACTCCTTCAAGGTGAGTCTGCTCCAACGGTAGAGGCACTTTATAAAAAACTAGAGAAAGCCTATCCAAAGGCGTAAAAAGTAGGGTTTCCCCTACTTTTTATTGTAAACGATACTTCTGCTTTTTGGTGTTTCTAAAAACTCTACGTGTGACACTTCCACTCCCAAACGACTCATCTTTTTCGCAATGATGCCCAGTAACCATGTTGAGATATTTTCACTGGTTGGCACGAAATCAACGATGATGTAGCCCTCATACATCTCTATAAGATGGCTTGGTTGATCGGTGATAGTATTAAGATCAGGAATTTTATAGCCTGCTTCATTTTCAATGAGGTTTTGTTTGTCTGCAAAATGTGGCAGGAGTGTTTCAAAAAGTGGATCGTGAATATCGATGATAAATTTATGGTCTAACGTGGTGTCTAAAAAGAGTTTGAACCAGTTGAGATGATGAAAGTCGGTGACCATGCCATTTTTAAGCTCATTGCTTTGTAAAAAAACGATAATTTTGCCTTGGTGACCATGCAGGTGGCGACACGCTAAACAGCCATTCAGTGAGAACTCAGCGTCTAGTTCTTGCGACCAAACACGGTGTCCATAACAAAAATCGAACTCTTTACTTATTTGCCAAATCATTTATATATAACCTTTTTTGAAGTCTTTAATGATACCTAAAAAGAGATATAAAGAAAATTTTTGACGTGGATTTTAGAGTAAATATATTATGATATAACTATTAAATCAATGAAAGAGCGTTATGTTAAAAGTCGTCGAAATATTTTATTCTATTCAAGGGGAAGGCACTCAAGTGGGTGTTCCCTCCATCTTTATTCGCCTGTATGGGTGCAATCTTACCTGTGCGTTTTGCGATGAAGTGTTGCACAAGGCTGAGTATGAAAGCCTTAGTTTTAATGAAGTGATCGAGCGCATTAAAAAATACCCTTCCATGCATGTTATCATTACCGGTGGCGAGCCTACCCTTTACAATCTAAATGGATTTATCGAATTTTTACAAGCCCATATGTACTCTGTAGCTGTTGAAACCAATGGATATAATTTTTCCAATATTGTCAATGCAAACTGGGTGACCTATAGCCCAAAAAATTGGGATAAAATTGAAAAAAATGGGTATGATGAGATTAAATTTGTTGTGGGGAAAACGTCTCCTGTTGAGAAAATACTCGACTTTAAAAGCTATAAGCCTATTTTTATTCAGCCTCAAAACGAGATGGATCGTCCCAATCAAGAGAATCTAAATTATTGCATCGAGTTTGTCAAAGCACATCCTCAATTTATCTTAAGTGTGCAGTTGCACAAGTTTTTAGGAGTAGAGTAATGAAGCGCGCATTGGTTGTTTTTAGTGGTGGACAAGACAGCACTACCTGTCTTGGTTGGGCGAAAAACCGTTTTGATTATGTGGAGAGTATTACGTTTGATTATGGGCAAAAACATCGCGTTGAAATTGCACAAGCGGGGAAGATCGCCGAAGCTTTACATGTAAAAAATACATTGCTTAGTCTTGATGCTTTTTCTCAGCTCAATGACTCAGCATTGATCGATAGTACGCAAGATATTGGTGCACATCACAGAACCCATACTAACCTTCCAGCCTCTTTTGTTCCTAATCGTAACGCGATCTTTTTTACCCTTGCACATGCGTTTGCTCAAAAGCAAGGGATTGAACACATTATCATTGGGGTCAATCAGACGGATTATTCGGGGTATCCTGATTGCAGGGAGCCGTTTGTGAAAGCCTTGGAGCTTGCACTCAATCTTGGCAGCGAAGCGAACATCACATTTCACTATCCACTCATGCATTTAACCAAGGCTGAAACCTTTGAACTCTCCAAGCAAGAGGGCGTTTTGGAGCTGGTCATTAATGAGTCGCATACGTGCTATAATGGAGATCATCAACATAAACATACATGGGGATACGGTTGTGGCGAATGCCCAGCGTGTGTCTTGCGAAAACAGGGTTGGGAAGCTTACGAAAAACAGATTTAAAATTTTTACATGTAAAGATGCGTAAGTCATACTTGCATCGTAATAAGGAGAGCTACCATGAGCATTAAGTCCTCTTTTTTGATCTTAACGATGTTAGCGTTTTTAGTCTCTATCGGCTTTGAGTTTGTCAACTGGTCGGACGAACGCGAAGATGTTAATGCTATGGCAGAGCGAAATGCCGACGAGATGGTGCAAGGCTTTAAACAACTGTTGGCGTTAAAGTCTGATCCTTTCAAAAAACAGACAATGGACTATGCTGCATGGAATGATCTTGCTCATTTTACGGAAACAAAAGAGCTCCAATGGGCAGATGACAACCTCAAAGGTAGCACCATACAGTTTGGCATTAACGGTTTTTACATCTTAGACGCTTCAAAAAAAGTTCTTTTCTCCGAAGTTGACAAATCTTTTTTAGAAAACATCTCTATACTGTTTCCTCTCGAACTTCTTGATAGCGCAAATAGTGAACTGCTACACTTCTTTGCTAAAACACCTCAAAATATCGTTGAGTTTTACGTAGCTCCTATTCACCGCATTGACGAAAATGTGAGTGCAGACTCTTTGTCAAAAGGGTTTGTGATTATCGCCAAGCATTGGGATGAACCTTTTTTAGAGGAGCTTAGTCGTTTTGGCATTGCAGAGGTGCAGTTGAGTGCCTTTAAGACGGGCCAAAATAATTATTCGATTATGCATGAAATTCCATTTCTGGGGATTCAAGGTGAAAAAGTCGGTACACTGTATTTGCATTTCCATAACAAGATGAATGAAGTTTTGGATAATTACGGCACAAAGGATATCCAACTCTCCTTCCTCAATACCTTCCTTCTGATGCTTGTTTTTGCGCTTTTAATTACAAAATTCATCTCTTTCCCACTACGTGACATTACCAATGCACTTGAGCATAAAAGCAAAGAGCCTTTACGAAAGTATTTACTCAACGAAAACGAGTACGGAGCAATTGCGACAGCACTATGTGAATCGTTTGATACTAAAAATGAGCTTGAAGAGCTCAATAAAAACTTAGAAGCAAAAGTGCATGAAGAGGTTGAAAATAGTAGACTTAAAGACAGAATGCTTTTTCAACAAGCCAAACTTACAGCCCTTGGGGAGATGCTTAACAACATAGCGCATCAGTGGCGACAACCACTCAATACCATCAGTGTGGTTATCAGTAAGATTTATTTGGACAGTAAACGGGAAAAATTGACACCGCAGATGCTTGAAGATGAGATTTGTAAGCTTCGCGAACTTATTCAAAACATGTCTTCTACCATTGATGATTTCAAAGATTTTTTCAAACCAGATACTGAAAAAGTACGCTTTTCGCTTCGCAAGTCAATGGAAGAGTGTATCAAAATCACTGATGGTGGCATCGCTAATAAAAACATTGCTTTTCAAGTGGATTGTCCTATTGAGATTGAAATAAATGGCTTTAAAAAAGAGCTTTCCCATGTGCTTTTGGTTTTGATTAATAATGCTAAAGATGCGATCATCCAAAGAGAGATTCAAAACGGGACTATTAGCCTAAAAGCGTATGAACAAGAACACTACATCATCATTGAAGTCTCTGATAATGGCGGTGGTGTGGATGAGGCGCATGTAGCGTCTATCTTTGATCCATTTTTTACGACCAAAGAGGCGATGGGTGGAAGCGGGACAGGACTTTACATCTCTAAGCAGATTGTTGAGCAGAGTATGCAAGGCTCCATCAGTGCTGTCAATGAACGAGGTGGACTTGTTGTGACACTTGTTTTACCTAAAGAAGAAGCGTAGCAAAGGGAAAATTCCCTTTGCATGATTACTCTGCTAAAAATTTAAAAAGAGATGTACTCCAGTCTTCGCAGTTAAGAATTTTTTGATACGTGTTAATGTCTTTTTTAAGCGCTTCATCTGTCAATTTCATCGCACCATAGGCTGCAAAAATTCCTTTAAACTCCATTCCCGTAAACACAATCGTTGATTGAAGTGGTCTGAGGTACTCACTGAGCGTAAAGTTGTTGTATGCACCTGATTGGTACGCATACTCAGGTGAACCTGTACTCACGATGATTTTGCTCTCTTTTCCCGCAAGTTTACTTCCCTCTGGTCCATACGCGAAACCATAACCTAACACTTTGTCTTGCCACTCTTTTAAAATAGCAGGTGCGCTGTACCAGTAGAGGGGGAATTGAAAAATGATACGATCAAATTGGACTAAGAGTGCTTGCTCTTTAGCAACGTCAATGGCTTCAACGGTTTTGTAAGTCGCATACAGATCATGTACGGTGATGTTCGCTTCGTTTTTGATACTTTCAAGTAGTGCTTTATTGACTTTAGATTCAGCAATATTGGGGTGTGCTAAGATAATCAGTGTTTTTTTCATAGGGTCTTTCCTTAAATAATTTAGAAAAATATACCGCTTAGTAACTTAAAGTTTATTATAGAAAAAAAAGTAAGCAAAGAACAAAAATGGTGATTATGATATAATACAAAAATAAGAGGTGATAACTATGACAACAACAGACGTAAAAGAGTTGCAATGCCCTGTAGCATTGACATTGGACATCATTAACGACAAAAGTAAAATCTTTATTGTTTACATATTGCTTAGTGGTCAAAAAAGGTTTAAAGACATTTGTGAAGCTTTTTCCCAAGTGACACAAAAAACAGTGACGCAAAAGCTCAAAGAGTTAGAAGCGGATCATATCATTGAGCGAACTGTATTTGCTGAAGTGCCTCCACGTGTGGAGTATGCACTCAGCCCCATGGGTAGAGAGCTTGAAAAAGTCCTTGCTTCTATGCATGCCTTTGGTGAGGTTTATTCTGCAAAGTATGGGTGTACAAGAGTTTGTAAATGAACATGACCAACATTCCTTTTGGCACAACCGATTGGGAGCGTATTGAAAAAGTAGAGCACAAAGGTGAAAGTGGCAGTGCTTTTTGGCGAACGAAACAATGTGGCAACATTCGTGTGCGCATGGTTGAGTACACCGCAGGCTATAAAGCCGATCATTGGTGCCAAAAAGGGCATATCCTTTTGTGTTTAGAGGGTGAACTTTACACCGAGCTTGAAAACGGTGAAGTGCATTTGCTTAAAGCTGGCATGAGTTATGAAGTAGCGGATGATACGATGGCACACCGCTCTTATACGCCAAGTGGCGCGAAGCTTTTTATTGTTGATTGATCTTTACATGTAAAGACACAGAGCTTGAGAAGAAGCTTTTTTTAGAGGCATGATCGAGGCATTAATGGGATGAGAGAACCTCTGAATCAGTTTGTTCTCTCCCCATGTGTTTAGCTTACTCTTTTTTTTCAATCTCTAATGTTATGAGCTCATTCTCAGTATAAGGAATTGCTGCTTTTTTACCATCAGGTGAGATGTTAACGTAGGTAATCACCGCACTGGTTACATGTAAACAGCGGTGAGTTCCTTCTACAGAGCGTTCTGCATTGACTTCGATTTGTGTGGTGATGGAGCTTTTGCCCACTTTGATGATCTTAGCGTAGCAACTGAGTACATCGCCCACTTTGACTGCTTCACGAAATTCCATAGAATTTACAGCAACGGTTACGACACGTCCAACATTAAGATCGCGTGTGGCAAGACTTCCTGCAATGTCGATTTGCGACATGATCCATCCACCGAAGATATTGCCAGAAGGGTTGGTGTCTTTTGGCATAGCGACAATTTTTATGCGCGGTTCACCCATATTGTACATGTAAAGCCTTTATCATTTTATACGCTTTTTAGGCAAAGCCCAAAAAACTACGTTAGCCACTGGGGCGCTAAAGCTTGCCTCTTTCGAGGCAGAAACTTTGGCAAAAGTAGCAAAATTTAAGGGTTTATCTTATAACAAATCAGTTTGAAGGTAATTTAAACGAAAAATCAGATCCTACGCCTAAGCTACTTTGTATCTCTAAAGTAGTGTTGTGCAGTTTGAGGATGTAATTGACAAGGGCTAGTCCTAAACCCATCGAATTATCCCATGAATGCGAGTTTGAGCGGTAGAATTTTTGGGTCACTTTTTCAATTTCTTCTTCTTTAATTCCCACGCCACTGTCTTTTACATGTAAAGCTTCATTTTCAAACGTAACGGTGATGGCGTCTTCGGAGTATTTAAGCGCATTGTCGATGAGGTTGGAGATGACGATTTCCATCATCGTACGATCTGCTGTAACGCTCATGTTGCTTGGAAGCTTACACGTGATGGTGCGATTTGGGTGCTTTTCACGAAAACCTTGAGCTAGATCTTGGGTCAATTTCGCAATATCAAATGTGCTGTTTTGTGTGTTAAAGTCACCATTTTCAAACTTTGTGGTGAGGGCTAATCGGTCGATCATGCCAGAGATTTTTTGAGCATTTTGAACGATTTTTCCTAAAAAACGCTCTTTGATTTGCGCATTAGCATTGGGGTCATCCAAAAGCGTTTGCGCATAACCCATAATGGAAGCAATAGGGTTTTTAAATTCGTGGCTAATGGCAGAGATAACATCGCTTCTTTGTTGGCTAATCAGCTTAATTTTCGCGGTGTACTTGCGTTTTTGTTTCGCGCGTTTTTCCAATTTTGCTGCTAATTTTTTAAGGTAGTTGGCAATCTCTAAAAACTCTAAACTAAAGTGGGAAGCGAGGCTTATTTTGTAATCTTTATCGGCGATTTGTTGGAGGTTTTCGATGATTTTATCGATCTCTCGGCGAATTTTTTGGCTTAGCACATACGCGCCATAAAGCCCTATGATGATGCTGAGAAAAAAGACGATGGTTAATTTGATCCAAAGCTCATAAAAACTGTGCATCACCGTGTCAATATTGGACGCTAAGCGAATAAAAAAGGTTTCATCACCTTGTTTAAAGCGGTGTGCAACATACAAGAAATTACTTTTAACCGAATCGGAGTAGCGTATAGAGTGACCAAATTCGCTTTTGTGTGCTTTGATGATCTCTTCTCGATGCGCATGGTTGTCCATCGCTTCATGTTCTTTATCACTGTCAACGAGTACATTGCCGTTTTGGTCAATGAGTGTAAAACGCATATGGGCGTTTTCTTTTACCATTTTGGCAAACTCTTCAAGATTGGTAATTTGCGGAAGTTGGTATTTGATGATCTTGATGTGCGATTCAAGTTCATGCTCATAGCGCTCAATATTGTCATTTTTAATGGTAAAGTAACTGACAATGCCTGAGAGTATCAAGGTGGATAAAAAAAGCGTTAGTAAAGCTCGTGTAATGTGCTGATGAAGCATTAGCATAAGCTGTATCCTACTCCCCAGATGGACTTGATGTACTCTTTCTCTTTGGTGGGATCTATCTTTTGTTTGAGGCGGTTGATGGCAACATTGACGGTTTTGTCTTGGAAAAACTCATCATTTTTCCAGACATGTTCGAGTAAAAATTCACGGCTTAAGACCGCGTTTTTATTTTCGATCATTGTGCGCAGAAGATCAAACTCTAATTTTGTCAGTTCTACCTCTTTGGCGTTGACGGACAAGCGGTGGGCTTCAAGGTCAAGTGAAAGATCGCGGTAAGAGAGCATACTTTTACTCACAGGCGATGTGCGAGAGAGAATGGCTTTAATGCGCAGTAAAAGCTCTTTCATATTGTAAGGTTTCGTGACATAGTCATCACAGCCTCTTAAAAACCCCTCTTCAATATGCGTATCGCTGTCTTTGGCGGTTACAAAAATAACAGCTTGTGTAAACCCTTTTTTACGCAAAGCCTCAACAAATTCACTTCCTTCAATACCTGGTAAATTACGGTCAACGATGAGAAGATCGATTGGCTCTTCTTGAAGACACTTTTCGACATTTTTGGTGTTTAAAAACCCCAGTGTCTCATACCCCTCTTTTTGAAGGTGGTACTCTAAGAGTTCCAGTAGGTCTTCTTCATCTTCAATGATTAAAATAGTCTGTTTCATTTGCGTCCTAATAAGTCTTCATCTCTCCGCCAACACGTGAAAAAATCATCAGTTGGACGATGTTCACACTGCGATCTGCCATACGCTCTAATTTACGCATGGTACTTAGGATTTGAATAAAATCAGCCGATTGATCAATGGTTTTAGTAAGGTCACTTAAGATATTTTTTTCCAAGATCGTGTAGAGATCATCGCTTTTACTCTCTTCTACTTTGACTTTACGGTACGTATCTTCAAGCGTCTCTTTATCGCCTATATCAATCGTCCCAATTGCCAATTTAACAGCTTGAACCGATGTTCTACAAAGATGAGAAGAGTACTCATGCAACGAAACGAAAGGAACATCACCTTGAAGATGACCGACCATACGTTTGGAAAAGCTACGGATATTTTCAGCAATTTTGACAAGCTCATTGGTAATTTTGAGATACGCAACCATTTTACGAAGGTCTTTTGCTTCAGGACCAAAAAGAGCAAGTGTTACAACGATTTCATTGTCAATGGCGTTGGCCTGAGCCTCAATATTTTTAAGCAGTGTACGAGCAGATTCAAAGCGTGTTACATCTAAACTCTCCATACCACTGAGTGCTTTTTCACTCGCCATGATAATCTCAGATCCGAGCCCCAAAAGCATTTTTTTGATTTCGATGAGGCTCTCTTCATATTTTTGAAGCATACGTTTTCCTTACAATATTTTGACATCATTGTAGTTTGAATTCATTACAATATGGTAACATAAAAATACCCCGAGCGTTACCACATCGTAATCAGCTCCTTTTATAATCAAGCCAAAATTACCAAGGAGTTTACAATGGTAGATGTGGAAAAAACGTTAAGCCTTAAGTATCCGAGTATTGTTTATTATCCAAGTATGGTGAGAAATTTCGTTGTTTATCTGCTCAAAAAATTACTGCACCAAGATGAGATCAACGATTTTATGGTTCACGGTGAGGCGTACCGTGGTTTTGATTTTGTTGAAGCGGTGTTAGAGTATTTCAATTTTGGCTATACGGTTTCCAATAAAGACAAAGCCAATATCCCTTCCTCTGGGCGTATCATCATCATCGCCAATCACCCTTTGGGTGCGCTTGACGCCCTGGCTCTTATCTCGCTCATCAAAGAGATACGCAGTGATGTTAAAGTACTTGCCAACGATGTTTTGATGCAGATAGAGCCTCTAAACAATCTTCTCATCCCTATCGATAATCTGACAGGATCAACGGCGAAGGAGTCGATCAAAAAGGTGTATGATGCTTTGGAAAATGATGAAGCACTCATCGTCTTTCCCTCAGGTGAAGTCTCCCGCGCCCATCCTACAGGCATCAAAGATGCGAAGTGGAAAAAAGGGTTTTTAAAATTTGCTCAAAAGAGTAACTCGCCCATTTTACCGGTCTTCATTGATGCTAAAAATTCACCGCTCTTTTACACGCTCTCGATGATTAACAAAAAGCTTTCTACGTTTTTACTGGCCAGTGAGATGTTCAAAAAACGCTCCAAAGTCATTAGTTTTAAAATCGGTGAGATGATTACCTATAAGACGCTTCAAAAAAGTGATCTGGGCGATACAACGCTTATCAACCTTTTGAAAAAACATCTCTATAAGATTAGTAAAGGCAAAAAAGGTATCTTTGCGACGCAAACGGCGATTGCTCATCCTGAGGAGCGCAAAGCGATAAGGGCTGAGCTTAAAAAATCGACGCTTTTGGGGCAGACAAGTGATGGTAAAAAGATCTATCTGTATGAGTACGAAAGCGGTTCCATTTTGATGAAAGAGATCGGACGTCTGCGAGAATTCACGTTTCGTAAAGTGGAAGAGGGTACGGGTGGAAAACGTGATGTGGATGCGTTTGATAAGCACTATAAACACATTGTCCTTTGGGATGATGAAGAGCTGGAAGTCGTGGGCGCGTACCGCATTGGTGAGGCCAATTACATCAGTGAATATTTTGGGGTGGATGGATTTTATTCGCAAACACTTTTTGAATTTACCCCTGAGTTTGAGCCGTACTTGCACAACTCCATCGAGCTAGGACGTAGCTTTGTTCAACCGCGTTACTGGGGAACGAGGGCGCTGGATTACCTCTGGCAGGGCATTGGGGCATATCTGTTTAATAATCCCCATATCCGCTACATGTACGGACCTGTGAGTCTCAGTGATGTTTACCCGAAGATTGCTAAAAATCTTATTATCACCTTTTACTCGCTTTATTTCACCTCACCCAAAACACTGGTGAGTGCGCGCAATGGCTTTTTTATGAGTAGGGTTGAACGTGAAGAAGCGCAGGCATTTTTTAAAGGCAATGACTATAAAGAGGATTTCGCCACTCTCAAAGAGCAACTCTCCCATATGGATCTAAGCGTGCCAACACTTTACAAACAGTACACAGAGCTGTGCGAAGAGGGTGGCATCTGCTTTTTAGATTTTAACATCGACAAAGAGTTCGCCAATTGTGTGGATAGCTTTATTTTAGTGGATATTACTAAAATCAAAGAGGCAAAAAAAACAAGATACATTAAAGGGGCTGCGTAAAAAAGAGCGTTACTCTCCATTCTTTGCCCAAAGATGACAATAAGCAATGGAGAGTAAATTCACCTATATCTTATGACGTGTACATAAACCCTTTCATACTTAAAGAGGCATTTTGAAAAAACGGTGTGAGGGTTTTGAGTGTATCGTTTTCATGTCTCGTCCCTGCAATGTAAAGTAAGGGTAAATAGTGATCGATGGAAGGATGCGCTGTTTTAAAATCAGGGCATTGCTCTTCGATTCGAATAAGGCTTTCGATGTCATTACATGTAAAGGCTTTATCAATAAAGCTATCGACATTTTTAGCCCATTCTACAGCAGGCGCATTGATGTTGTAAAAATCAACAAGCCCTAAATTATGCGTTAGGTTTCCACTTCCAATAATCATAATTCCTTCTTCTCTGAGCACTTGCAGTTGCTCACCTATCTTTACATGTAAAGAGAGTGGAAGGTTCTTATTAATGCTCAGTTGGATAACAGGAATGCTAGCTTTTGGAAAGAGGTACAAAAGAGGCATCCACGCACCATGGTCTAAGCCCCGTTCCACCAAGGGCGCATCCAAAAGTGTTGCTATGCGCTTGGAAAGCGTATTGTTGCTAGGTGATTTATAGCTGAGTTCGTACAATGCTGGAGGGAAACCGTAAAAATCATACAACGTTTCGTACGCAATGCCTGAGCTCATGCTCACAGCGGTTTGGTTGGTGTACCAGTGTGCTGAGATGACAAGAATGGCTTTAGGTGTTGGAAGCTCTTTGGAGAGCGCTTCCAATGCTTCTGTGAAACTGTTTTCCAAGATCAAGTTCATGGGAGAGCCATGCCCTATAAAAAGGCTTGGCATGCGTTGGCTCATAAGAACTCCTTAGAGCAATAAAATTTAAGAGGGTATTTTAGCATAAAAGAGTCAATGCCTCATGTTTGAGGCATTGATGGTTAGAGCGTTTTAAAAATTGAAAGCGAGTGATTAAGATTTGAAGAGAGTTTAGAGAGATGCTCTGCAGCTGAAGCGATCTCTTGCACACTGCGTGCATTCGTTGAAGAGAGTTGAAAAATGGTGTCGATACGCTCTCTCATAACAACTGCTTGATGACTTCCTTCTTGTGCATCTTTCGCTGCTGATTTAGCTATGGATGCTGTTTCTTTCATATTGTCAACGGTTTGTAGCATTAAACCTTGGGTGGTATCAGCTCTGTGACCCAATGCTTGTAAATCATGGGCACTTTTTTTCATAATCTCTGAAGCCGTCGCAACCGATTGGGTGATGACAGCAACGGTAGCGTTACTCTCCACAAGGCTTTTTTGGGTACGTTCAGCGAGTTTTCGTACTTCATCGGCAACGACGGCGAATCCTCGTCCATGTTCACCCGCGCGTGCCGCTTCAATGGCAGCGTTAAGTGCTAAAAGATTGGTTTGTTCTGCAATATCACTGATGACCGATAAGACTTGTTGGACTTGTGCCACCTCTTGGTCGAGATGCTCAAGGCGAGAAGAGAGGTCTGTTTGATTGATAACGATACCTTGTAAGTCAGAAGAGACGGAGAGTACTTCTTTTGATGCGGTATTGAGCTCGTTGGAGACACTTTGCATAACATTACCCGCTTGAGTTGCTGTGTCTTCACTGTTATGTAAGATGGTTGTTACGCTATGTGTTGTTTTAACCGCTTCATCCACTTCATGCGCTGTTTCTTCGGTACGTTTGCCAATTTCCATAGAAGTGGAAGAGAGCTCTTCTGCAACGGCTGCATTTTCCATAGCGGTACGTTTTGCATCGTCAATGGCGGTGCGAAGCTGAGCAAGCAAGGCATTGACTGTTTGCATTACAGCTGAGATTTCATCATTTCCCTCGGTTGCAATGGAGTGTGTTAAATCTTTTGTAGAGCCTATATATTCACACTCTTTGGTTGCAAGTTGTAAGGATTTTTTAATATGAGAAGCAACATACCAGAAAAAGAGATTGGTAACAACTAAAACAACTAATGAGAGAAGAATACCAAGTTGACGTGCATGTGCTAAAGAGGCTTTTGCTTCTTCTTCGATCGCTTTAGAGAGCTCATCGCCTTTTTTAGCGATAATGATAAAACCATCTCGACCTTTATTGGTAAGTTCCGTAAATTTTTTACCATCATTGGTGGCTAAAAACTCTGGAGTATCGGTTGCTTTTTTGTATTTGGTAAGAAGTTCAAAACGAGGAAGTGTCGATTCGGCAAAGGCATCAACGCCTGTTTTAATCTCTTTAAAAAGAGCATTTTCCCGTTCGGTGCTTAATAAAGGTTGCAATTCAATTAGATGTTTTGCAAGGGTTCTTTCTGCTTCGATGGATTTTTCCATGAACATTGGTACAAATGTAATTTGATAACCGCGTGAGTGCATTAAAAGTTCAGCCGTATCGCGCGTAATTTTTTCAATCACTTGAACTTTTTTGACGGCAAGTTCAGCATTTGAAGTATTGGCGATGAGCAAATATCCCAAACAAAGTATTCCTATAAGTATGATGATAAAGAGTGCAATAAGTTTTGCACGAATTGTCTGTAACATAAAATACCCCTTAAGTTTTAAATTTAGTATGTAAAATTATTTATACGTTATTGTAACATAAAGAGTTTCGATACTTCGTGAGATTTACTGTGAGATTTGTGTTTCTTTTAGAGGTTGATATAAGGTTACATGTACCGTAAGTAGAAGGTTTTTGTTGATATGTCGTTTGATAATGGAAAAACTGGTCTTGGGAAAGAGATCAAAAAGAGGTCTGTATACTCCAAGCCCCAGAAAGAGGCTTGGAGTATGTTTTGAGTTTATTGTTCTTTAGGCAGTTTTAAATGCAGCGAGTGCATGGCTGAGATTGTCAGAAAGTTTTGAGAGGTGTTCTGCCGCAGAGGCAATCTCTTCAACACTTCTGGCATTTGTCGTAGAAAGCTGATGTATGCTGTTGATACGATCCATCACTTCGCTTGCTTTTGCGCTTCCTTCCTGCGCATCTTTTACGGTACCCAGTGCTAATACTTTGGCTTCATTCATATTGTCAACGGTTTTAAGCATCAATGCTTGAGTGTTTTCAGCACGATGTCCAAGTGCTTGGATTTCCCCAGCACTTCGTTTCATGATTTCGGTTGCAGTGCTGACAGATTGGACGATAACGGCAACAGTAGCATTGCTTTCCACAAGGCTTTTTTGAGTACGTTCAGCGAGTTTTCGCACTTCATCGGCAACAACAGCAAAACCACGTCCATGTTCACCTGCGCGTGCCGCTTCAATGGCTGCGTTAAGGGCTAAAAGGTTGGTTTGTTCTGCAATATCTGCAATAACACCAAGCACTTGTTGTACTTGTGTCACTTCTTGATCGAGATGCTCAAGACGGCTTGATAAATCGGTTTGGCTTACAACAATAGTTTGAAGATCTGAAGAGACAGAAAGCACTTCTTTGGAAGCATCTCCTAATTCATTGGCAACGCTTGTGATCATATTGCCTGATTGAGTGGAACTCGCTTCGCTTGTTTTTAAGATAGTAGCAACGGTTTTGGTTGCTTGTAGAGTTTCATCGACTTCTTTCGCAGCGTCTTCAGTACGTTTACCAATTTGTAAAGAGGTAGAAGAGAGCTCTTCCGCAACGGCTGCATTTTCTATGGCTGTACGCTTAGCATCATCAATCGCACTACGTAGCTGGGAAAGGAGGGCATTGACTGTTTGCATCATGTGAGAAATTTCATCATTGCCAATGGTTGTGATGCTATGGTAAAGATCTTTATTTTTACCAATATAATTACACTCTTTTGTTGCAGTATCGATCGATGTCTTGATTTGATTTGCCACAAATATGAAAAGCGCAAATGAACCACCCGAAATCAATATTGCCATAACAATACCTAATAGTTTTGCACGGTCTAACACGCCACCTTCATATTCATCAATAGCTTGTGAGAGTTTAGCGGATGTTTCATCTAATGTTTTATAGGCTACGGCACGTCTTTTGGTGAGCTCATCAAATGCTTTACCATCAGCAGTAGCAAGAAACTCAGCAGAAGTAAGTGCTGTTGTATACTTTTTCATAAGATCAAAGCGCGGTCCTGCTGTTTGTTCAAGCTCGATGGCAGCTGCTTCTAATTGATTTAACAGTGCGATGTTCTCTTTAGCTTGAAGAAGGGTTTTGAGTTGTTTCACCGCTACCATGAGATCTTTTTGAGATTTGTTATAGCTGTCAATGGATTGTTGCTTATTTGAAATTTGAAAGCCTCTAGCATGTACCAAAAGTTCTGAAGCATGTTTAGCAATTTCACCCGTAGCTTGAACTTTTTGAACGATCACACGAGCATTATTTGTATTAGAAATTAGTAGATAACCTAAGCTTACAGTACCTGCTAGAACGATGACAAGTAAAAAGAACAGTTTGGCGCGTATTGTTTGTAACATTAAAAAATCCTTGTAACTGAAATAATATTAAAATATTAAAATTATAGCACTTAGCCGATAATAAACTATTGAGCACAAGGATTTTGTTCTACCTGGTAAAAGGATTCCGTAACCAAGTTGTAATCAATTTCTTCTAAAATGACACTACCAAATTTTAGAAATGGAGTATACAAATGACTATCAAAACGTGCGCAGTAGCGCTTTTAAGTGTTGCAGCTTTAAGTGTGACTGCAAGTGCTAGAGATCAGATCAAAATTGTTGGTTCTTCAACCGTATATCCTTTTACAAGTTATGTAGCGGAAGAGTTTAAATCCGTTACAGGCAACAAAACACCAGTCGTTGAATCAACAGGAACCGGTGGTGGCATGAAACTCTTTTGTGCAGGCGATGGTCTTGATACCCCTGATTTTACAAATGCTTCACGTCCTATGAAGGCAGTTGAGTTTAAAACATGTGCGGACAATGGCGTTACTGACATCACTGGTATGATGGTTGGGTTTGATGGTATTGCGTTTGCACAATCAAAAACCAATGGAAAAATTAACTTTACACGTGAACAGATGTTTTTAGCACTTGCTGAAGAAGTTCCAAGTAAAGATGGCAAATCACTGATTAAAAACCCATACAAAACATGGAATGAGATCGATGCAGGCCTTCCAAATAGAAAAATCACTGTTTATGGTCCTCCAACCACATCAGGAACACGTGACTCATTTGATGAAATGGTTATGGAACACAGTTCTGCTAAATTTGATGCGTATGGCGACAAAAAAGGTAAGTTTAAAGCAATCCGTCAAGATGGCGTTTATGTGCCAGCGGGTGAAAATGACAACTTGATCGTTCAAAAACTCACAAAAGACACAGCCGCATTTGGTATCTTTGGTTATAGCTTCCTCGAAGAGAATCAAGATAAAATCAATGGCGCATCAGTGGATGGTGTTGAGCCAGCATTTGAGACGATCTCTTCAGCAAAATACCCGATCTCAAGAAGCCTTTACATGTACGCTAAAAACTCTCACCGTGCTCAAGTTAAAGGGATGGATGAGTTTATGAAGCTTTACGTTGATGCAAAAATGATCGGCTCAAAAGGTGTGCTTAAAACCATTGGTTTGGTTCCAATGACGGATGAAGACCTTAAAAAAGTTCAAGCGGCAGTTTTAGCAAAAACCAAACTCAGCGAAGAGATGGTTAAGAAAAATACTATTCTTCCATAAGTTTACATGTAAAACCAAGAGAAGATGTTTTGGCATCTTCTCACTCTATATTTTTAAAGGACTCTGGTGAGCACTCAAACTCTCTATCTTATCTTTTTTGGTGGTCTTTTCCCACTGATGTTCATAGGCTATATCATCGGTAGAGCTCGTGCTGTTACGATGCGCGCTAAAGGTATTAAAATGCATTCTCAGCCCGACCAATACGGTTGGTTTGTCGCACTCTACACAGGGCTTCCTATCATTACGATTGGGGTTGTGGGAGTATTTTTATATCTTTTTGGGATCAATTCTATTCCTCCTTTTTTACTTGTAGGCGGAGCTTTAAGCGTTGGCTCAATTGCGTTATGGCTTTTTTTCAGACAAGTTGACCCCAAAACCAGAGCACGTGATGCGGTTGAAAACTTCATCAAAGGGATGTTGTTGTTTGCTTCTTTGGTCTCGATTATGACAACATTTGGAATTTTGCTCTCCATTATTTTTGAAGCATTTCATTTCTTTCAAACCCAAAGCATTACATATTTTCTTTTTGGAACAGAATGGTCTCCCGATACAGCCTTTTTAGAAGGAGCTGGTAGAGCCGATGCAGGTTCAGCACAAGCGAAATTTGGCGCCGTGCCTATTTTTGCAGGAACGTTTTACATCACCATTATGGCGATGATCTTAGCCGTTCCTGTAGGTCTTATGTCGGCTATCTTTATGTCAGAGTACGCAACACCAAAACTTCGTTCTCAAGTTAAACCGTTTTTAGAGATCTTAGCAGGTATCCCAACCGTGGTGTATGGCTTTTTTGCTGCATTGACCATAGCCCCTGCGATTGTAAAATTTTTCGCTCTCTTTGGCATTGAAGCACAGTACCAAAATGCCCTTTCATGTGGCATTATCATGGGGGTTATGATTATTCCTTTTATCTCTTCCCTCTCGGATGATGTGATTAGCTCCGTTCCTCAAAGTATGCGAAATGGTGCGTATGCCCTTGGTATGAATAAAGCAGAAGCGATTCGTTTTGTCGTCCTCCCTTCTGCGATGCCAGGTATCATTGCATCGATTCTTTTAGCCGTTTCAAGGGCACTTGGAGAGACCATGATCGTTGTTATGGCAGCAGGACTACGTCCCAATCTATCATGGAATCCACTCGAAGACATGACAACGGTAACGGTCAAAATTGTTGAGTCTCTAACAGGTGATCAAGAATTTAACAACCCACTGACACTTTCAGCATTTGCACTTGGTTTTGTACTCTTTGTCGTAACCCTTGTGATCAACATTATTTCGGTCAGTACCATTCGTAGTTTCCACCGAAAATACAAAGTTTCAACACTCTAAAGGACGTTTATGCCGAAGAACGATAATTATTTTTACATTCCTCAAATTAAGAGACGTAACCAAAAAGCAGCTATTTTTAAGTATCTCACGATTCTTGCCATCGTCTTTTCCATCTCATTTCTGCTCTTCTTTTTGGTGGATATTGTACGTGCAGGGTATCCTGCTTTTATGCAAACACAGATCAAAATTGAAGTCCAAGTTACCGAAGATATTTTGGAAAATCCTTACGGTGCGGTCAATGGTAAACAGCTCAAAATCATCAGCCGTGCATGGCTCAGAGATCTTCCTGCTTTGATTAACGCTAATCCTTCATGGATGAATACCAAACAAGAGTTTTGGGCACTTGCAAACTCTGAAGTCGATCAATACCTGAAAGGTAAAGAGTCTCGTAGTTCTGAGCGCGATCGAAAATATGTGGATGAACTGAAAGATCAAGGCAAAGTGGAACTGAAATTCAATAGCCGCTTTTTAACAGCTGGAGACTCAAAAATCCCTGAAAATTCAGGTATTTATTCTGCGATTATTGGTAGTCTTTTGACGATGATCGTGACCATTGTCATAGCTTTTCCTATCGGTGTTATGACAGCGATTTACCTTGAAGAGTTTGCGCCTGAAAACAAATTGACGCACATCATTGAGGTCAACATTAACAATCTAGCCGCTATTCCTTCCATCCTTTTTGGTCTTTTGGGATTGGCGATTTTTATTAACTTCTTTGGAGTGCCAAGAAGCTCACCTCTGGTGGGTGGTATGACGTTGGCGCTCATGAGTTTACCGGTTATCATCGTAAGCTCCAAAGCGGCGCTTAAGTCTGTTCCTGCCAGTATTCGTCAAGCAGGCTTTGGACTGGGACTGACCAAATGGCAGATCGTGCGAGATCACGTTTTACCAGTAGCAATGCCTGGGATTTTGACAGGTTCTATCATCTCCATAGCCCGTGCGATTGGTGAGACAGCACCTTTGATTATTGTGGGAATGATCGCGTTTGTACCAGATGCCGCTACCAGCTTTACAGACTCGGCAACCGTGCTTCCTGCACAAATCTTTACATGGGCAGGAATGCCTGAAAAAGCCTATTTAGAGCGAACAGCAGCCGCGATTATTGTCCTGCTTGCGCTTTTGCTTTCTCTAAATGCGGTAGCAATTTATTTACGAAAAAAATTTGAAAGAAAGTGGTAACAGATATGGAAAATGGTTTTATTCACACAACAATGATGGATCGCGAAGAGAGCAATACAGCTAAAGAAACGGTCAAAATTGAAGTTAAAAATCTCAACCTTTTTTATGGTGAAAAACAAGCGCTGAATTCCATTAATATGGATATTTATACCAAAAAAATTACGGCACTCATAGGACCGAGCGGATGTGGAAAATCCACCTTTTTGCGTTGTATCAACCGCATGAACGATTTGGTTCAAAACTGTAGAGTAGAAGGATTTATCGGTATTGACGGGCACGATATTTACGACAAAGACATTGATGTCGTAGCGGTTCGTAAGCGTGTGGGGATGGTGTTTCAACAACCGAACCCTTTTCCAAAAAGTATCTATGAAAACGTAGCGTATGCTCCTTTGATGCATGACATTGTCAAAAAAGGCAAAGAGTGTGATGAGTTGGTTGAGCGAGCATTAAAAGGCGCTAACCTTTGGGAAGAGGTTAAAGACAAACTCAAAGACCCCGGAACGGCACTCTCTGGTGGACAACAACAACGTTTATGTATTGCACGTGCTATTGCGGTTGAGCCTGATGTCATTTTGATGGATGAGCCCACATCTGCCCTTGATCCGATTTCAACGGAGAAGATTGAGAACTTGATGTTGGATTTGAAGAAAAACTTTTCAATTGTTATTGTCACACACAATATGCAACAAGCAGCGCGAATTGCGGACTATACCGCATTTTTCCATTTGGGAAATTTGATCGAATACAGTGATGCTAAGACACTGTTTGTAAATCCTAAAGAGAAAAAAACAGAAGATTACATTACAGGACGTTTTGGTTAATCACAGAGCGTGGTAAGCGCTTCTTCTTAAAGCCAATTGCGTATTTCTTCGGGTACACATTGGCTTCTTTAAACATTTTACATGTAAATACTCCAAATATACGATACTATAATCCACGCAATTTATCCCAAAGTGAATTTTATGGAAAATATAGGTAGTTTTGTACACATCAAGAAGCAAAATTTGCATTTTAACGGCTGTTCAACGTGTGAAGGTCATTGTTGTAACGGCGCTAAAGGTTTTGCTGTATCGCCACTTATTTTAGAAGATTTTGAAGCAGTCTATAAAAATTTTGCCATTTTATTTAGTCTTAGTGGTGAAAAATTAGTGGTCTATGTTCTTTTAAATGATGGACAAAATTATTGCAAATATTGTGTCGATAATCTATGCAGTATCTATGATCAAAGACCTCCTGCCTGCGAACTTTACCCCATCAGCCCTTACTTTGAGCATCTCTTAGTTGATACAAATTGCCCTTCGGTCAATAGTGAGTTTGGTAAATCAATCTGTAGTGATGGGCAATTACACAGTGATTTTTATACCAAAAGACTTGAAAATTTTGTTCAAAAATTAGCAGCAACGCAGACATTTCTTGAGAGTATTCATCATCTGGATCATTTTGATTACGTGGGGGATATTTTAGGACTGCCACTGTTCACATACAATCAACCTAGCGATTCTAAATACATTCAAATGCATTTAGAGTCACTGAAACATTTTGTGGACAAATAAGCTTTCCTCCACCAAAATAATTCTTATAGATTCTCCTTTACACAGCACTTGAATGACATGTTATTCCTTGTTTAAATCGTATGTCATGTGTACACGATAGGCATCCATGCGCATCTCTAACCCCGTTTTTTTGTCAATCAAAATAGGTTCAGCAATTTCGCCTGTTTGGATGTTAATGAAATGGCTTTTTATACCTTTTGGCGGAGAATATTTGTCTCCCCATGTAAACATAGCGACGATTAAAGGGTAGAGATCTTTACCTTGCTTGGATAAAACATACTCATAACGTTTTGTACTTTCTCCATAATTTTGACGCTCTAAAATTCCAGAGTCTACAAGGTCGTTAAGCCTTCGTGTCAGTATGTTTGGCGCAATGCCAAGTCCTTTTTGAAATTCATCAAATCGTTTAAGTCCCCTAAACGCATCTCTAATAATGAGCAAACTCCACCACTCTCCAATATGCTCCAAACATTGTGCTATGGGGCATGGCATTTCATTGTAACTTTTTCGTTTCATAAGTTTCTCCATTTTACTTGCATTATTATAGCAAAAATATTATACTATCATCATGCAAGTAAAATTGTATTCAAGATAGATCAAAAGGAAAGCAAATGAATATGACACATAATACAATCCTAATTACAGGTGGAACAAGTGGCATTGGCTATGAACTGGCTCGTCAACTTTGCGACAGTAACACGGTTATCATAACAGGGCGTAATCAAGAAAAACTGGATCAGGCAAAAGCCAACTTAAAAAATGTCCACACATTTCAATGCGATGTAGCCAATCCTCAAGAGATCATCAATTTATATGAAGCCGTTTCACAACAATTCCCTGCCCTTAATATCGTGATTAACAATGCGGGGATTATGAAAAAAATTGATTTGCAACAAGAAATTGACTTACTGACACTCACACAAGAGATCGATACCAATGTGAACGGCGTTATACGCATGTGTACTCAGTTTTTACCTCATTTGAAACAACAACAAAAAGCTGCCATCATCAATGTCTCATCGGCACTTGCCTTTGCTCCCATTGTGAGTACTCCCGTTTACTGTGCAACCAAAGCGGCACTCCACTCTTATACACAATCGTTACGCATTCAACTCCTCAATACCAATGTCAAAATTTTTGAATTAGCTCCGCCAGCAATTGAGACGCCATTGATTAACGAATTTGACGCCAGTGAACAAGAAAGTATGGGGCTCATGAATGTGACAAAACTTGTAAAGATCGCACTAGAAGGTATCAAGCGTGATAAAGAGGAGATAAGACCAGGGCAGAGTAATCTCCTTAAAATGGTAAGTCGCATCTCTCCAAACATGGCGCTTAATGTACTCAATAAAGCCTATATATCAGCGCATTCGTAATAGATAAAACTAGAAATATATTTGGAGCAATAGCATGAAAATTCACGAAGTCGTCATCACAGGGTATGGCATGATTAATGGTGTAGGCAATAATGCAAACGATGCCTTTAGTGCTCTTTTAGCTGGCAAGAGTGGCGTAGACATCATCTCTCATTTTGATGCAAGCAGTGAAAAAGTACGCATTGCCTGCGAAGTTAAAAATTTTAATCCTGATGATGTGATGGATAAAAAAGAGCAGAAAAAAGCAGATCGATTTATTCATCTTGGATTGCAAGCGGTTGCAGAAGCAATGCAACGTGCCAATATCAAAATGGGAGATATTGATCGGGATCGATTTGGTGTCTGTGGCGCGACGGGCATTGGAGGGCTTCCCACGATTGAAAAAAATGTCATTAGTAGTTTTCAAAAAGGGGCTAAAGGTGTTTCACCCTTTTTTGTTCCCTCCACCATCACCAATATGTTAAGCGGCTATGTCTCTATCTATCACGATTTAAGAGGGCCCAATCTTTCCAGCACCACTGCATGTACGGCAGGACTTCATGCGATTACGGAAGCTGCAAAAACGATTATGCTTGGAGGTGCAGATGCGATGGTTGCTGTGGGTGCTGAAGCGTGTATTTGCCCCATCGGACTTAGAGGATTTGCAAACATGAATGCACTCTCCACCCGCAATGATGACCCCACTCATGCCTCACGCCCTTTTGACAAAGACAGAGATGGTTTTATTCTTGGAGAAGGTGCGGGAGCGCTTATTTTAGAGAGCCTAGAATCAGCTCAAAGAAGAGAGGCAACCATCTATGCCAAACTATTAGGGTTTGGAGAGAGTGCCGATGCTCATCACATCACAACGCCTTTAGTCAATCATGAAGGTGCCGCAAGGGCAATCAAAGCAGCACTTACAATGGCAGGAAATCCAAAAATTGACTATATCAATGCACATGGAACCAGTACGTATTACAATGATTTGTATGAGAGCAAAATGTTTGAAAGCTTATTTGAGAAAGTTCCTCCCCTAAGTTCCATCAAGGGCTCAACAGGCCATACACTCGGTGCCGCGGGGACAATCGAAGCGGTCGTTTCTATCATGGCATTAAATGCTAACATAATGCCTCCGACGATTAATTTTGAGGCATCAAGCGAAGAGATGCAACTGGATTACATTCCCAACAAAGCAAGAGTGGCAGAGTTACGCACGGTTTTGAGCGCTAACTATGGTTTTGGTGGCACAAATGGAGCTGTTATTTTCGGAAAAGAAGAATAATGCAGAAGCAGACAACAACGTTGAAATAAGCTGTTGTCTGTTTCCATGGAATGAAATACGTTTAAGATATTAAACTTTTTGGACGACTTTGTCTTCTTTGATTGGAAAATTCACAAGTGCTGCAATAGCTGCTAAAATCATATCGAGATACCACATCCAGTGATAATCGCCATCGTGTGCCATGAAAAGTCCACCAAGCCAAGCACCAAGAAAACCTCCTACTTGATGTGTCAGCAGTGTGAGTCCAAAGAGCGTTGCTAAATATTTTGTGCCAAAGAGTTTACCTACGAGTCCAGCCGTAGGTGGGACTGTTGCAAGCCATGTAAATCCTAGTGAAGCCGCAAAGATATAAAAGGTTAATGGTGTTTTGGGAGAGAGAAGATAAAGTGCTATCATCGCGGTACGGCTTGCATACATAACGACTAAAATGTATTTCATACGGTAAATTGACCCAAGGTACCCTGCAAAAAGACTTCCTGCAATATTAAAAAGCCCGATAAGTGACAAAGAGATAGCTGAAACACTTGCGGAATGACCGCATAAAGCAACTTCGCCGGGAAGGTGGGTCACTAAAAACGCGATATGAAAACCACACGTAAAAAAGCCTGCATGTAAACAAAGATAACTGGTGTTTTTCATCGCTTGGCGTACTTGCTCTGTCAGTCCTAATTCATTGGTTATTGTTTCGATCACTATTGGCTTTTCAGTCACATGTTTTGGTTTGAGTAAAGAGGCCAGTGGAATGGTTAAAAGAGTTGATACCGCGAGTGTAAACATAGCCCAGATCCAACCAAAACTACTGATGATCGCTTGCGCAAGGGGTGCAAAAATAAATTGCCCGAAAGAGCCACCCGCGTTAATAAATCCCCCTGCAAAAGCACGTTTTTCTACAGGTAATTGCTTTGCTGTCGCACCAATAAGAATCGAAAAACTTCCCGCCCCAGCGCCTGCAGCACTTAAAATACCCAGTGTTAAAATAAGTGTATATTCCGAGTGAACAAAGGGCGTAAGTGCAAGTCCACTAAAAAGAAGAAATGCTCCAAAAACAATCACACCATAAGAGCCTTTTTTATCGGCAATCGCTCCAAAAATAGGCTGAGCAAGACCCCAAAAAAATTGACCCACAGCAAGCGCAAAACTTATGGAAACAATGTCAAGTCCTGTTGAGAGGTTAATAGGAGCGATAAAAAGACCCAATGATTGTCGTGCACCCATCGTAATGGAAAAGATGACGGCAGAGGTAATCATAAGTACCCAAGCTGAATGCAGTGGTTTTGGTGGCATGGTTTTTCCTTAACGTGTGATAGTTTCTAATTTGTGGAGTACCTGTAAAAATGTTTGGAGCTCTTCCTCGGTAATCTGTTCGGCAATAGACTTTTGGGCTTGTTCCCAATAGGGAAGGGCTGTAGTTAAAATGTCATAGCCTTTAGGGCTGAGTTGGATAATTTTTGCTTTTTCATGCTCTGGTAGGTCTATTGTTATGAATCCTTGGGCAATTAATGGTTTTAAATTGCGGAGTAACGTGGTTCGTTCAAGACGCATGACATGGGAAAAATCATTCATTTTAATAGGTGAATGGCGTTTGAGATGATTGAGTAAAGCATATTGTGCGACATTGAGCCCAGAAGGTTTTAAAAACACATCATAAAGATGTGAGAGGGATCGTGAAGCACGTCGCATGTTTGTACAATGACAGATACTCGCTTCTTTGTAACAGCTTTCATTTTTCATGCTAGCTCCTTATGTGTATATACACATGTATCATAGCATCAACTTTATTCCTTTGTCAATAGTGCTGTAAAACTGAATAGGTATGTGATAAAACTAGACTCCTAAAACTTTTTTACATGTAAGCGCCTTAAGCCCTAACTATGGCGTTTGCACGCTCTTTTATCTTCTTCACCATTACTTAAAATTCGTAGAAATAGGCAACTTTTACGGAGAATCAGTCTATCGTGTTGTACACCTCTCATTCTATAATTTTCTCGAAAATAAATTTGAATTTTTATAACCCATAAAGCCAATTTTTAGTTAGTAAAGTGGCTTTTTCCTATCGATTACATCTTTACATGTAAACACTCTCAATCTCAAATTTAATCCAATTCAAAGTGAGTTTTTATGGAAAGTGTCGGAAGTTTTGTCAATATAAAACGTCATAATTTATACTTTAATGGCTGTTCGGAGTGCGAAGGTCATTGTTGCAATGGTGCCAAAGGATTTGCGGCATCACCGCTTATTTTAGAGGATTTTGAAGAGGTGTACCAAAATTTTCCTATTGTATTTAGTGTTAATGATGAGGCAGATTTGGTTGTATATGTAATGCTTAATGATGGGAAAGGACATTGTAAATATTATAGTGACATGAAATGTAGCATTTATGAACATCGAGCACCTGCGTGTAAGCTTTATCCTGTGAGTCCTTATTTTGAACATATTTTGGTTGATACAGCGTGCCCTTCGGTCAATTTTGATACAGGCAAAGTGATTTGTAAAGACAGCAAACTCAATCAAGATTTTTACACCCAAAGGCTTGAAAATTTTGTAGCGAAGCGGGAGGCTACTTCTGCATTTCTTGATAGCATTAAACATGAAGAGTATTTTTCGTATATAGGCGAAATTTTGGGCTTGCCACTTTTTAAATATGCCTATCCTAGTGAAAACAGATACATTCAAATGCACCAAGCATCACTTAAACATCTAAGCTTAGCGTGAAATATTTATAAAATGGAGAATTAGGCAAGTAGTTTGGAGGATTGTTGTAACACAATAGAAGATAATTTTATATAATGCAAGAACACTACTTTCTCGAAACCTAAAGGATGTTTATGGATAGTGCTTTGGATACCTACCGATACGCATTGATTGATTTTTTAAAGCTACGCTATGGGCTTAATGGAAGTATTCAAAGTGATATACCTTGTTTAAGTTTCAATATTGAAACAGCACCAACAGAGTTTAAAAGCATTATGTATGAGCCGTGTTTATGTATCATTATACAGGGTTCAAAAGCGGTTGGGTTTGGAAACCAGATGTATAAGTATGATCCTTATAAGTATCTTCTTGCTTCAACGCATATTCCTTCTGATATTAAAATATTAGAAGCCTCCAAAGAGTTACCTTATCTCTCATTAACCATTAAATTTACGCTTGAAGATATTTATGAAGTACTCAAAAACACCCATCCTGAAAAACTCAAATTTGAATATAAATCAGAAAAAGGACTCTTCTTTGATACGTTACATGTAAGGTTGTATGATCCTATTTTAAGATTGGTGAAGTTGCTTGATACGCCCAAAGAAGATATTGAATTTTTATCGCCTTTGATCATTAAAGAGATTTTGTACATATTGGTTAATGATAAAAGTGGTTATTTTATCAATAAATTTGCCATGGAAGGCACAACATCTAACAAAATTGTGAAGGCAATTACAGAGATTAAAAATAATTTCAGTGAAAAATTAAATATAAAAAAACTAGCTAAATTAACAGAGATGAGTGAGTCCTCACTTTATCAAAACTTCAAAACGATTACCTCTCTTTCCCCGATACAGTTTCAAAAAAAGCTACGCCTTGAAGAGGCAAAACAGATGCTCAGCGTTCGAAAAATAGATATATCCGAAGTGGCATTTTTAGTAGGGTATGAAAGCCCTTCACAATTTAGCAGAGAGTACTCCCGAATGTTTGGAGTGCCTCCAAGTGAGCATCTTAAAGCCCTGCAAGAGAGAATATAATTTTTTTGGAGAATTAGGCATGTGTTATGGATGAATTGTCTAGCGATATTGTATATGTTTCTTTATAATTTTTAGACGAAATAATTTTACATAAGGAAACAAACATGGACAACAATTCTAAACAATCAAGACGCGAATTTATGCAAAAAAGTGCTCTCGTAGGTGCTAGCTTAGCCTTGGTAAGTGGCACTAACTCTTTTGCCTCAAATACAAAAGAACCTCATACCAAAACAGTAAACGGAGTAACGATGACAACAACATGGGATAAAGTATTTCCAAAAAGTGATAAAGTCGATCATGAAAAAGTAACGTTCAAAAATCGTTACGGCATTACCTTGGCAGCAGATCTCTATTTACCCAAAAATCGTGCCAATAACTCCTTACCCGCCCTTGCCATCAGTGGACCTTATGGCGCGGTCAAAGAGCAATCCTCTGGTCTTTATGCTCAAATGATGGCAGAAAAAGGTTTTGTGGCTGTGGCGTTTGATCCATCGTATACGGGAGAGAGTGGCGGTGAACCACGCAATGTCTCATCTCCAGATATTAACACCGAAGACTTTAGCGCAGCGGTGGATTATTTAGGGATTCAACCCTTTGTCGATAAAAATCGCATTGGTATTATCGGCATTTGTGGTTTTGGTGGTATGGGCTTAAATGCAACGGCTGTGGATAAACGTGTAAAAGCCGTTGTTGTGGCAAGTATGTACGATATGTCTCGTGTTATGTCAAAAGGGTATTATGATAAGGTCACACTTGAAGAACGTACAAAAATGCTCGAAAACTTAAACTTGCAACGCTGGGTGGATGCACAAAAGGGAAAACCTACTCCAAGTTCACGCATTTTACCTGACAAACTACAAGGCGATGAGCCTCAATTTGTGAAAGAGTATTTTGACTACTACCGAACTTCACGTGGATTTCATGCGCGTTCTCTCAATTCTTCAGGTAGTTGGAATGCTACCAATCCATTGGCCTTTATGAATATGCCACTCATGACCTACATCAAAGAAATTTCACCACGTCCACTTCTTATCATCGCTGGAGAGAATGCACACTCACGCTACTTTAGTGAAGATGCCTACAAAGCAGCCAATGAGCCTAAAGAGTTGATGATTATTCCAAATACGGTTCATGTGGATTTATACGATAAGGTGGAGAAAATTCCTTTCGATAAAATCGAAGCCTTTTTTAAAAATGCTTTAAAATAAAATGAAGCGGTATTGTGTCGTGAACTCTTTTCTACTACTTTTTTTCATAAGCTTTTATGCGTATGGAAATGATGTCACATTCGATACCGCTTCTGCACACCAAAGTAGACAAATGGGCACAACTTTAAACATTACGATTGGCACCTATACTTTTAAGGCAACACTTTTGGAGAATGAAACAACCAAAGCGTTTAAAGCGATGTTGCCTTTAACGCTTTTAATGAGTGAACTCAATGGCAATGAAAAGTATTTCCATTTTTCAAGCGATTTACCCACGCATCCATCAAAGCTTGGAACCATCCACGCAGGAGATGTGATGTTGTGGGGAAGCAATAGCTTTGTACTCTTTTATCAAACATTCTCAACATCGTATGCTTACACGAGACTTGGACATATCGAAGATACAACATATCTCCAACAAGCCCTTGGAAAAGGTAATGTGATGGTAAGCCTTGCATTAGAGTAACTTTTTTCTTTTTACTTAGTGCTATGACACTAAGCCTTCTGAAATACTTTAACATACGAAACACTACACAATTAAGGTTATACAATGAATAAAATAGTACAGGAACACACAAATGATCCATCGCCTATTTGGAGCGCTGTTTGGGCAATGTCTCTATGTGCGATGGTTTTAGTTGCGTCCGAGTTTATGCCTGTCAGTCTTTTAACGCCGATAGCGTTTGATCTTCATATGAGTGAAGGAGAAGCAGGGCAATCCATCTCTATTTCTGGCTTTTTCGCCCTTATGACCAGTCTTTGGCTCTCCTCTCTTATTGGGCATCGCGATAGACGCCATGTTTTACTCTTTTTTACGGTACTCATGGGACTTTCTAGCATGGTTGTCGCTTTTGCCCCCAATGCCATGATTCTTATGGTCGGTCGTGCATTACTGGGCGTTTGTATAGGAGGCTTTTGGTCGATGTCAGCCGCAACCATTATGCGCCTTGTTCCGAAAAAATCGGTTCCTAAAGCCTTAGCCATTCTCAATGGTGGCAATGCTTTATCGACAACCATTGCCGCACCACTGGGTAGTTTTTTAGGGGGAATGATTGGCTGGCGTGGGGCGTTTTTTTGTATTGTTCCTCTCTCTTTAATCGCTTTTTTGTGGCTCTACAAAAGTGTTCCCACCTTGCCTTCCCCTCATTCATCAAAACACCGAGCCACCCTTGGTAATGTTTTAAAATTACTGATGCAATGGAGAGTTGCCTTGGGTATGGTTTCAACCATGCTCTTTTTTATGGGGCAATTTACACTTTTTACCTACCTTCGTCCTTTTCTTGAAACTACCACTGGTGTGAATGTACGTATGCTATCGTTACTGTTGTTGGCAATGGGAGTCTTTGGATTACTTGGTACGTTTGTGATAGGCATTGTTCTCAAAACACGTCTTTTCAGCGTACTCATCATGATTCCTTTTATGATGATGGGGATCGCTGTAGCGCTCACATTCTTTGGAACTTCTTTGATTGCGATGTTTTTGCTTCTAAGTTTGTGGGGCTTTTTAGGGACGGCAGCGCCTGTTGGCTGGTGGATGTGGCTTGCTCAAACATTACCTCATGAAGCAGAAGCAGGAGGTGGTCTTATGGTGGCGATTATCCAATTGGCTATTACCTTAGGTGCGGCACTTGGAGGTCTCTTGTTTGATGCTTATGGATATGAAAGTACGTTTGTTTTTAGCGCTTTTCTTCTTTGGATGGCAACCATGATGGCAGGCGTTACAGCATTTTTTACATGTAAAACGAATGCAGATATATATTTGCATAAATAGGCAATAATTATGGAGCTTTGTTCTATTACAAAAGTGTGACAAAATCCTATAATTTCTTTTAGAATGTGGAGCACTAACACATGACTTTGACGCAAGGAACAACAATGATTCAATTTACAGTAAATGGCAAAGCCTATTCAGTAGATGTCGCGGATGATACCCCTATATTGTGGGTTTTACGTGAGCATCTCAATCTTACAGGAACAAAATTTGGCTGTGGCGTGGCGCAATGTGGCGCGTGTACTGTTCTATTGGGAAATGAAGCAATCAGGAGTTGCTCAACGCCTATTAGTGAAGCCAATGGAAAACAGATTAGCACGATTGAAAACACCAGCGATAAAGAAGTTACTACTCTTCAAAAAGCATGGGTGGCTCACGATGTAGCCCAATGTGGTTATTGCCAACCAGGACAAATCATGAACGCGGCAGCCCTTTTGAAGAAAAACCCTCATCCAAACGAAACGGAAATCGTCGATGCTATGCGTGGAAACATTTGCCGCTGTGGGACGTATAACCGTATTAAATCTGCTATTACAACTGTAGCGAAAGGATAAACCATGGGACTTACTCGAAGAGATTTTTTAAAACACAGCTCCTTTGTAGCTTCGGCATTTTTATTGAGTTTTGGCATTCCTCTCAAAGCGAGAGCTCAGATGATAGACAATGGCGCATCTGAGCCAATGGCTTTTATACAGATTACGAAAAAAAATGAAATAACCTTTTTTCTGCCTCAAGCAGAGATGGGACAAGGGGCTTATACGGTTCTTGCGATGTGTATCGCCGATGAGTTGGATGCCAAATGGGAAGATATCTTTTTTGAACCAGCGCCTGTTAAAGAGATATTCAATATCCCCGGTATGCCAATGATGCTCACAGGCGGGTCAAATTCTGTAAGAGCACGACATCTTCAAATGCGCCAAATTGGTGCATCCATTCGCGCAATGCTTAAAAGTGCCGCTGCGAAGTATTGGAAGATTTCTGCTGATTTGATTCAGACAAAAAATGCTACTTTGACAAATACCAAAACGAAAGAATCTTTACCGTATGGCTTTTTTGTTGATGTAATTAAAGTAATGAAAGTGCCTGAAAAAGTGACACTTAAAGAAAATTCTGAACTTTCTTTGATTGGTAAACCAACCAAACGTCACCCGAAAGAAGCATGGGCAAAAGTGACAGGTCATGCACAATTTGGTATTGATGTACGACTACCACATATGAAATATGCTGCTTTAATTCATCCACGTGTTTTTGGTGCAACCCTGAAAAGTTTTGATGCTACAGCAGCCCTTAAAAAGCCCGGTATTTTAAAAGTCAAACAACTCGCAAATAATAAGATCGCGATTATTGCCGAAAAATGGTGGCAAGCAAAAGAGGTGATCAATGATGTTGTTGTTGAGTGGAATGAAGGGGCTTTTGCAAAAATAAGCTCGGAAGATTTAGCCAAAGAGTATGAAAGTTATTTGGACAAAGAGTGCTTACCTATGCGCAAAGATGGCAATATTGAAGAAGCTTTTGCAAATGCACATAAAGTGGTCAAAGCTAATTTTAAATTCCCTTTTCTTGCGCATGCCGCAATGGAGCCTTTAAACTGTACGGTGCATCATCAAAAAGATAGCGCTTTTATGAGCATGGGTGGACAGTTTCAAACGTTGTACCGCAATAAATGTGCGGAAACCTACCAATTGCCTCCTGAAAAAGTTCAATACTACAATAACTATTTAGGCAGTAGTTTTGGCAGACGTGGTAATCCTCATGCTGATTTTGTGATTGATGCAATTTATGCGGCTCAAAATGAAGCGTGGCCTGTAATGACTTTGTGGAGCAGAGAAGATGACATTAAAATGGGCTCTTATCGTCCAATGTATCGCAATAGCGCTGAGATGGCAATAGACAAAGAGGGTAACATTTTGGGCTTCAAAGCCAAAGTCATTGGTCAATCCATGATCAAAGGAACACTCTTTGAGTCAGTCATGTTTAAAGATGGCATCGACGCAACCCACAAAGAGGGTTTAACGGATCATCACTATAAAGTTGCAAGCCATGATATACAAGGCTTCTGTCCTGATTCTCCGATTCCTCTTTTATGGTTACGCTCCGTTGGACATACGCAAACGGGACCTTTGGTTGAGGGCATTATCGACCAAGCAGCGGTTGCGGCAAATATGGATCCGATTGATTTTCGTATTAAGAATTTACAAAACCCTCGGTTTGTAGAGCTTTTAAAAAGTGTAGCAAAGCAGTCAAACTGGTACACACGCAAAAAAAATGGCGGGTATGGGGTGGCTGTTGTTGAGTCCTTTGGCAGTATCGTTGCGTATGTGGCTAAAGTGAAAGTGGAAAACAGTGACTATAAAGTTGAAAAGATTTGGGCTGCGGTAGATTGTGGACTGGCGATTAATCCTTTAAATGTCGAAAATCAAATTATCAGTGCGATAAACTTTAGCATTGGCATTACGAAGTACAGTGAAATTACGATCAAAAATGGTGAGGCAGAACAAAATAATTTCTACGATTATACGGTTGCTACTATCGCGGATGCACCCGAAATTCATGTAGAGATTATCAACTCAGGTGAGAAAATCGGTGGTATGGGAGAACCTGGAGTTCCACCACTTTTCCCAGCCGTTGCCAATGCACTTTTTGATGCGACAGGCAAGCGCTATACCTCGTATCCGATTCGTTTGAGTTAGGAGAGGGGATGTTTGAGCATAAAACGTTTACTCGTTTTGTTGATGAAAGCTTTGAAAAAGGGCTGGATATTGTCTGTTTGAGTATCGTTCAAACGGAGGGCTCGACCTATCAAAAACCTGGAACGACCATGCTTGTCAACTCGGCGCATGAAATGGTTGGGGTTTTGAGTGGTGGGTGCATCGAAGAAGCGTTGCTGCACTGTTGTGATGAGGTCTTGCAAAAGGGGCAGGGAAAGCTTGTCACGCATGACCTTAGACTTCCCGATGATTCGTTGCAGAGTTGGGAAGAGGGTGTTGGGTGTAATGGACTGATTCAAGTTTGGCTAGAGCCTTTTTATCGTTCTAAACATTATGGCATTTTAGGTGAGGCAGCGTCGTATGCAAAAGAGGGCATACCCACAATGCTTCATCGCCCCCTTTTGAAAGAGGGCAAAGACGCTTTTTTAGAGGTGAAAACATTACCTATAAAGGCGATATACGATGAAAAAGAGCAAACGCTGGTTCAGCCAATCAATCCCAGTTTTAAAGTGTTGGTTCTAGGCATTGGCAGTGCCGTGCAAGCAGTGGTTGATATGGCGAATATCTTAGGATGGCAGACGATCGTAGGCGATAGCCGTCAAGAGCGTTTGGCGTCTCTTCTTCATGCCGATCAGAAGATAGCCTTTAACGATTTGCACGCGTTTGAAACACTGCTTGAAGAAGAGCGTTTTGATGCCTGTGTTATTATGAGTCATGTGTTTAAAGAAGATTCGTTTTACCTCAAAAGCGCACTGAAATCTGGAATTGCTTATATTGGACTTTTAGGATCACAGACGCGTACCAATAAAATTGTTGAGTTTTTAGGTGAGAGTATTGCGCTGGATGAGCGGTTTCATGCACCCATCGGTCTTAACATTGGGGCAAAAACACCGCAAGCCATAGCCCTTGCGATTTGTGCAGAGATAGAATCTGTAAAAAACAAGAGAGCGTAGCCATCATGCAAAACGATCTTGCTATTCTCATTTTGGCAGCGGGCAGTTCATCAAGATTGGGTCGTCCTAAACAGCTTGTAACATACCACAATGAGGCACTGTTAAGACGAAGTGCCAAACAAGCATTAGAGCTCTCACCAAACGTTTTTGTCGTGCTTGGGCACGAATATGAAGCGTGTTTGACAGCACTTAAAGGTTTACATGTAAACGCGCTTTTCCATGAAAATTATGCCAAAGGGATGGGAAGCTCCATCGCCTTTGGTATCTCTCATACCGCTTCTTTTGAGCACACGCTCATTATGCTCTGCGATCAACCTCTGATTCCGCTCGAGCATTATCGCTCACTTCTAAACGTTACATGTAAAGATTGCATGGTTGCTTCATCGTATCAACCCAAAGAAAGACTTGCTGTTCCTGCGATCTTTCCCAAAAGCTCTTATGCCGTGTTGATGGAACTTGATGGCGATAAAGGAGCCCAAGCGCTTCTAAGAGATGAAAAATGTTTACATGTAACGCTCAAGCATGATTACACGATTGATATTGACACAGAAGAAGATATACAAAAATACCTGTAGATAAATAAGTCAAAAAATTGCATTTTTCTGCAAAAATATTTTTCTCCATTACTCTATAAATTAATAAAAAATACATTTTTTGCATAATCAGGCAATCATTGAGGATTATTGTTCTATCGAGATATCCCATGAATTCTTATAATTCTATACTATAAAATTCTGAGGGAGATTGATAAAATGATAAGGCTTAATCATGCACAATAAATCTTTACATGTAAAATACATCAGCTACATATTCGCATTAAGTTTAGGCACATTGGCGTTGG